>NZ_JBFSUD010000095.1:0-15112 GCF_041467175.1 Vibrio sp. 10N.247.310.24 | reverse complement strand
CAACGGTATGCTAAGAACAAAAATGCCGTTCACTCTTAAGTGAACGGCATTACTCTATTTGGGCTGCTTTTTTGATCCTACCGTATTAACCTAGCGACTTAGCTATTCAATTAACCTTTGAATGGTTTAACTTCCCAACGTGCGAACGGCACTTTTGCATTAATCCCTGCTCTTCCCCAGCGGTCTACCGAGTCAACTACAAGAATTCGCTCATTAGGCACCAGCGACTTAATCAAAGTCGTAGGCTTTTTCGCTGTAACTAACCATAGCGCGTCATCTTCAGAAAACATCGCTTTGAGTTTGGCCTTGTCTTGTTCTGTCCATTCCAGTTCAGCTTTGAACATACGTTCTTCAACAAACAGTTGGCTGCCAGAAGCAAAATCTTCCAAGCTTTCTGAAAGCAACAATACTGAATCTACATCGTTATCCAATAATACCGCTTGTTGCTTGTTAATCAGTTCACGAACATCAAGCATCACACGCTGCAAATGACGATCAATCGTCTCTGCTTGCGCTGGCCACAACAACTTAAAGTCGTCAGCCACGATGGCGGCCATGCGCGTTAGGTTAGTTGGATTTAACCAAGCATACTTAGACACTTCACCACTTGATAGCGTCAACGCGGCAACACCTTGTGCGCGCGGTGTAATAGCTTGAGCGGCATCCACCTCAACCAAGCGGATATTGCCTTGCCTTGCGTATACAAATGTAGGATCCGCTTGCCAAATAGATGACAGCGTTAACGCAACGGTCGCCTTCTCTCCTGACTTAAGCACCTTGCTTTCACCCTTAGTGCCAAACCAGTTAGGTAAGCGATCAATACCGTAACGTTTTGGTGGTAGGTATTCAGTGGTAATGTCAGTGCCTTTGGTTAACTCTGTTGCCAATGCATAAGTCACAGGTGTGCTCGTTAAGATATCTTCTGCGTTCACGTTTAGCGACACCACAGATCCAGCCATTAACACACTACCAAGTACACCCACTTGAGCCGCTGTTTTTACTGAGCTTGAAATACGATTCATCAAAGGAGTCATGGTTATGCCTTTCTTATAATTCGGTATAGCGTTGCCGCTAGGAAAAACGTTGCAGAAACGATGATTATTGAAGCGCCTGACGGCACAGGCAGTTTAAGTTCCATCGGTAATACCGTTCCGACTAAACATGCAATGGTTGCCAGCAACGCAGAAAGCAAAACAAAGCTCCCCATGCGTTTAGTCAACAATCGCGCCGTAGCACCCGGAATCAATAATAACGCACCAACCAAAACAGCACCCACGATCTTCACCGCAGCAATCGTCACCAAAGTAATCATCATCACAAACAGGTAGTCATAGAAGCTGGTGTTATAGCCGCGAACCTTGGCAATATCCGGGCTAATACAAGTGAGAAGAATACGGTTGAACGTCGGTATCAAGAGCAAAATGATGAGCGCGCAGCTGCCTGCGAGAATTGCTAAATCTTGGTCTGTTACCGTGAGAATCGAGCCAAATAACACGTTCTCAAGCATGTGGATATTGATCTTACGCGCCACGTACATCAGCAATGCCGCACCTACTGCCAATGCTAGCGCTAGAAAAACACCGACTAAGGTATCGTATGGCACATTGGTTCTGTTTCTTACAAAGTGAAGAAGCAAAGCGAAGATCATACAGAAGCTAAACAAGCCAATAATTGGGTTTTCTGGTGGCTCACCAAGCAAAACACCAATGGCAATACCGGTTAATGCTGCGTGACCTACCGCTTCAGAGAAGAATGCCAAGCGTTTAGCAATCACCAAAGTACCAAGGCCACCTAATAACGGGCCAAGTAACAATGCGGCAACCAGTGCATTCACCATAAACGCATACATGAAGCTGTCTGATAACCAACCCGCTTCAACGCCACTAATGGCAAGTTGTCGTAACCACTCCATTACGCAACCTCCTTCGATTTGGGGATGGCAGATCCACTGCTATAGTGCTGAAACAGACTCTCGATTTTAGTAGGGTGTAGTACTTGTTCATGTGGACCACTATCCACCAAGAATCGATTCACAACATGTACATTCGCTTCAAGGCGACGCACTGCGGTTACATCATGGTGAACGGCAAGAATCGTACGGCCTTCATCAACGCATTCACGAACTAGCGATTCTAAATAACGAACGCCTTGTTCATCCATGCCGGTAGTGGGTTCGTCCAACACCAATAAACTTGGGTTATCCAGTAATGCTTGTGCAAACAACACGCGTTGCTGCTCACCACCCGATAGCTGCCCCATACGGCGGTCGCTACGAGTCGCCATACCCACACGGTCGAGTTGCGCTAATGCAAGATCCAATTGCTTAGACTTACGACGCCAAAATAGCGGAATTCGAGTTTGGTTGAGTAGTACAAAGTCCATTACCGTCAGAGGTAAACTCGATTCGAAGGTCGCTTTCTGAGGAACGTAACCAATGCTTGGCTTTTCTGGCCAATGAATGTTGATTTGACCAGAGAAAGGCGTCAAACCAAGAACTGAACGAAGCAAAGAGGTTTTGCCTCCGCCGTTTGGCCCCATGATCACATGGCACTCACCCGCTTTAAGATCTAGCGTGATATCATCAAGAATCACGTTGTTGTCGTATTGCAGACCGAGTTGGTTGATTGAAATCGATGGACCTTGCATTACGCCTTCCCACTTTTAGCCTGGTTAGCCGCAGCAAATTTCATGGCTTCGATTAACGTTTCTAAGTTCTTCTTCATCTCAACTTCTACCTTATCGTCTTGATACTCACCGTGCGTCATGTGAGAGAAACGGTAAAGCTGAACGCCTGTTTCTGCTTCAATCGTGTCAACAAAGCGGTTTGGCATGTTTAGCTCGTAGAACAGAACATCAATGCCTGATGCGCGGATTTTCTCGATCGTATCTTGCAGTTGGCTCGCACTTGGTTCAACACCGTGTGCCGGCTCGATCACCGCCGCGACATCAACACCAAACTCTTGCAGAATGTACCCATAAGCATTGTGCGTGGTCGCCACTTTCATGCCTGAAGTATCGAGTTCACCTAATGACAACATCGCATCACGCTTCATAAAACGAAATTGCTTGGCGTACTTACGCGCGTTCTTGCGATAAAACGCCGCGTTGTCTGGGTCGAGCTTAGAAACTTCACTCGCGATGGTGTACACCTTTTGGATTGTTGTAGAAAGTCCAACAAACGTATGTGGGTTCACTGCGCCTTGGCCAACAGACTGGCCTAATGCAGGAAGTAGAGGTACTTCTTTGTTCGCTTCGATGACCATTAAATCATCACGTTGCGCAGCTGAAATGACTTTTAATGCGAAGTCATCGTGGCCAATACCGTTTACGACGATTGCATCCATCTGGCTCAATCGCTTCAAGTCATTCGGTTGCGGCAAGTAGTTATGCGGGTTAAAGCCAGCATCAACCAAAGGAAGGATGTTCACTTTGTTACCTACCACTGCTTTTACGTAGCTATAGTAAGGCTGTAGGGTAATGCCTATCGTCAACTTGTCGCTGTCGACTGTGTATTCTTTTGCCAATGCATTGGGTGTCGATAGCACCGCCATTAACGACATCAATAGAGTCATGAATCGCATAGTAAATCTCTTATTATTTGTCAGCATTTTGTTTTTCGAGAGTCCGGGATTAATGTGAAGAAGCTGCATGCTGATCAGCAACTTCTGACTCATTCACCACCAATTTCCAGCCTGCAGATTCCAATGTGTTTTCATCAAATTGAGTAGGTTGGCTTGCGACACCACCAAAGAAAATCCAGATTTCCGGAGAAACACTGTTCGCGTTCAAAATAAAGGAGTCCGCGAAGCCATGAGTGTTTGGCGTAGCTTGTTCGCTTGGTGTAGCGTATTCACTTGGCGTAGAAAAGTAATAACCACGCTCGTCCAATAACCAAGTATGAGAACCTTTGCGCTTCCAACTCTGGTCTTCAACAAAAGGCGCGACCCATTCATCTTTCAGCGACACAACGCTTGGCCATTCGCCGTCTAAGTCCATGCGAAGATCTCGAATCTCTTCATGAGCCAAACGGAGTTCTGACAGCATCGCCAAGTTTTCTTGCTCAACATCAGTCACTAAGACTTGGTGATCAAGGGTCACTTCGATATGAGATTCTGCTTGATTAAACGGAATAGCAACCGTCGCAAAACAAAGGATGAATATAATGATTAGGCCAACCCACTTGCCCTCTCTTCCGCCTGTGTCAGCGCGTACACTTTGAATCATCATTTTTCTTTGATCTCTACAACGTCGACTTCAACAGGAAACTCGTGACCTGAATCAAACACGAGGTAAAACTCAGAATTTGGGTTTGGAAATTCGACAATAGAGCGTTTATCCGTCATCTCTTTCGCTATCAAGTTGTCTTCATAGTCGTACATCGCGACTGCGTAATCTATCGCTTTACTACCATCAGAGTAACCTGCCTCACAGGCAACCGTTTTGCCTTCAAACCAACAGCTCATCAATGGAAAGTGTGCTTGCGCAGGTAATGCCGCTAAACCAAGCCCCAGAGCTAAGCACGGAGCAATTATGGTGTTTGCTCTTATTGTTATTTTCATCGTTCGTACCCTCGCCACGTTACAAATTTTCAGTGGTATACTGACCGTTAAAGGGCTCTAATGAGCCCTTGTCTTTTTTATCTAATAATCAGGAGCTTTCTCCCGATAAAACCGACTATTGAAGCAATGCTTCGAATGTCAGGTGCACATTCGTACTTGCTTTGTCTGCCAGTGGGTTGTCAACCAACTCACCTTTGTAGTTCGCTTTCATTACGTAACGACCCGCTACGTCTGGAGTAAACGTGATTTCACCGTTTTCATCGCTCACTACATCAATCTGCTCTTGGTGATTGCGGTAAAGCGTACCTTCACGAGTAATTTCCGCTTTCACGTCTTTCTGGATTTCACCGTTGTAGAAGAATTGGAATGTCACCGGTTCGCCTTCAACGATGTCTGAAGGGTGTGTAACAGGCTTCATTTCAAGAAGCTTGCCTTCAATTTTGAAAACTGAATCCGTTGGCTTGCCTACTGTGATGTAACTTTCTGCGCGAGTGAAACCAACTTGAGTTACCACGTCACGTGATTTTTCAGGTAATAAGGCATCACGCTCAGCTTTAGTCGCTTTAATCCATTTTACTGTGTCACGACGACCCGCTTTGTACTGTGTCCAGTACGTTGGTTCGTTGTTGATTGCTACTTTGTGTGTACCTTCTTCCTCAAAATAGAAATCAAACATTGAGCGACGCTTGCCTTTTACAACGAAGTTAGGACGCTCATTACGACCATCAGGCATGATAACGAATGCTTTATCACTTCCTGCAGGCTTATCAAAAACAAACGTACCGTGGGATGCCGTCACATCAAATGTTAACCAGTCACCACCTTCTTTAGAAACGGTGAAATGAGAAGGCAAAACCCAACGAGGGTGAGCTTGCGCAGTCGTCGTTGCTGCTAGACCGAACGCCATTACACCTGCAAGAGCAAGCGCCTTTATTTTTGTCTGTTTCATCATGTTCAATTCCATTATTTGTAATCTTTAACCGTGTCGCTCAATGGCGCCTACGATTCCAATCTTTGATTTTTCTGTCGCTTGTAAAGCACAGCTTGTGTTATCCGACGTGTTAATTATTTTGCAATGTAGCTCAAGATAATTTTCCCCGTCTCTTCCGTTGCTTTTAATTCATAAGAGGCGTTTGAATCTGTCAGTGATACTTTTTGGCGCAGGTAGTTACGGCCACCGTGTTCACGAACGACTTCGACATGCACCGTGTACTCACCTTGTTCAAGGGTTTCACCGCTGTCACTCTTGCCATCCCAAACGAAACGATATTGACCAGCTGGGCGTGTTGCAGAAGTCACAGCATCGACAAGTTCACGATCGTAACGGCCAACTTTTCTCCACCAACTGCGTAAGTCTTTTAGCCATTCGTCTTTACCGACCCAAAGCTCAATGGTTTTCACTGACTTTCGGTCACTGTTCTCTACCCAAACCGCCACATAAGGACGCGCATACATAGAGGTGTCGATTTTTGGAAGCTCAAAACTAACATCAAGTTTTGCCGTATCAGGGATCGCTTGCGCCATACCGAGACCAGGCAAAAGAGATAGAGCGAGAAGAGCCTTACTCCAATTCATTTTTTTCATGTTTAACAACCTTTTAAATCCGTTTAACCTTTAGTTCGTTCTTCGAGCTGATTCATCAAGCAGACTCATCAATCTAATGGAGGGTTAAGGTACGGCGACAAAATAGATAGCAAGTGAGATTGCAGACCCAAATACCGTCCATTTAATGGAGGTATTGAGCGTTTTTTTCTTAGGTAACAGTAAGCACACGCCAGTCAGTACAAAGAAGATCATCAGTAGCGCAGTGATATCGATAAACCATTTCCACACTTCACCGCTATTACGGCCTTTGTGTAGGTCATTCAACAATGCGATAACGCCATAATTCGTTGTTTCGACTTCCACCATTTCAGAAGTCACATCGACAAACACAGAAGCGTTGTAGCCAGGTCCTTTGAAGTCCATAGACACTTCACCGATGAGTAACTCACCGTCTTCAATCTCTGCGTAGATGTCTAACCCCGAAGGAACGCCAGATAGGTTTGCTTCTTCAAATAAAAACGTTTCAAAAGCAGACTCGTCGGCTTTCAGTCGACCGTCTTGGACCGTGAACAAACTGGTTGGAAGCGTTAGCGTAGAGCGTTGGATATTGGGTTGGCTTGATTCGAACAGCTCAGGGCGATTAAGGGTAATACCTGTCACTGAAAAGAAGAGAACAACAAACAACAGTGCCATTGAAATATAAACATGAAGTCGACGAGCCCATGATTGAACCGCCCTACTTTTTAACGACATACAAACCAATACCTATAGATTTTATGGCGACAATTTAGTTGATAATCATTCGTATTGGCATTCAATTTACATTATTTACGTTTCTCGCGCGTCGCAAGGAAATTCACATAACATCTACAGAAGAACAATCGAACTGTATACGTATAAGAATCGCGGCAATATAAGTGGGAAACGTAGATATCCTGAGCTCTAGAGCTTATAAAAGGGCCCTGTTTAGTAGGAGTTCCGTGCATTTAAGAAAGGAATGTTGTAGCTATTTAGAACAGAGATCACTATCAAGGGCATTAGCATGACGATTAGCTCAAGAGTGGTTTAAGCTTATTGACTATAAAACAGACATAACCATGCAAGTTTAAAAGGATTTAGAAATGCGTATTATTGTAGCTTTGGCTGTATTGGTAACGGCTTGTACTAGCCAGATTGTTAGTACTGACGAACATATCGAGAGTTACATCGGTTCCAATATTGCCGATGCTCAAGCTTTGTATTTAACGCCCCACTCTCAAGCCGTTACATTTTGGGAGTCACGGACATTTGCTTGGGTAGAAACTCAAACCTCTCTCGAGAATGGTAAAATACAATATTCTTTCAAAAACCCCTATCGTGACTGCACCATTAACTGGATTGTAGCCCAAAGCGGAGTGATCATTGCGGGATCACACAGTGGCGAGATGTGCAGCCCTTAACTTTGCCTTTGCTCATACCTCGATCAAACAGCAAGGCCTAATGAAGCACTAAGGCTCAATTTTATTCAATATATAAAAAAGGGTGTCATTTGAACATTCAAATGACACCCTTTCACTGTCTTATTTAGTACTCTGCTTTCTAGCTTCTAACTATATGTGATTAGGCGTTTCCACTTTCGCTTACCGTTCTCAGCTGGGTCAAATATTTGATCCACCCTTTAGCCTCAGGAGACGGTTCAATGTTGTTCGCCCGCTTAGCTTGAGCGAGAGCATTATCTAAGTTCTTCAGCTTATACCATGAACGTACTTTCGCTAATGCAACGTCAGCTTGCTTGTTCTTGTCTTTCACTTTGTCTAAAACAACCAGAGCTCGCTTGTAGTAACCTTGCTGAACCAATAATTGAGCAACATTCCAATGGTATCGAGTGTTCATGTTCGACGCTAACGTCCACACTTCAATAGCATTGTCCCACTCTTTTGCTAGCTGCCAGTAGGTTGCTTGCTCAGCCAGAAGTTGAACATCGCTGTTTGCGTCATCTAACTTGCTAATTTCTTGCGCAGCGCGCTCAGGGATGCCTCGTTTCGCGTACAGTTGAGCAAGTAGCCTACGGTCTGAATTATTCAGTTCAACACCTTGTAGCTCAGCAAGCGCTAAGGTATTCAACGCACCTCGGCTACGCTCTAGTCTTAACTGAATCCCGACCAGTTGACGCCACCAGTTGTCTTTTTCGGGTTGAAGTTCAACTAAACTTTCTAACGTAGGAATTGATTGCTTCCATTGTTTTAACTGTAGTTGAGCTCCCAGCTTTAACGAGAGAGGCGACAACTGTGGTTTTGAATTGAACTTGTCGCGATTACCAATGGCCACCAGTACTTTCGTCCAGTTTTCAATTTGGTATTCAGCTTGAGCAATTCGCATCCATAGCGTGTCTTTCTTTTCAGTTTCCGGTGCTGTTTTAACGAGCTCATAATAGTGTGGTAATGCCGCTTTAAAATGCTGCTCGCTAAGCAGTAAATCAGCTAACATACGTTTCGTTACCCAAGCTTGTTCATCGACCAATAAGCGACTATCCACTGCATAAGTAAGCTGCTTGATTGCCGTCTCTGTTTTACCATCTTGCCAGTAAAACACACCAAGCATGCGAGCGACATAGGCTTTGTCATAGCCTTTAGATAACTCTAAACTAGCCAAAACCTCAATCGCCTGTTTAACGTGCTCCTCTTGAGCAAGTTGATTCGCCTTTTGAACACGAATAACGGTGTATTGGGTTAGCTCTTTTGCCGGTACTGTAAGGGGCATTATCAACAAGCCCACTAATATCCATATCTGTTTCATCATTTTGCCAACTTAAACTCTAGTTTCACGGTTTGACCAACCTGAGCTACCGCTTTTCCATCGACGACTTTGGGTTGATACTTCCATTTTTTAAGTGCTCTTATCGCTTCACGTTCAAACATACGACGTGGATTTGCATCCGTAACTTGAATATCAACAGAACGTCCTGTTTCATCGATTGTAAAAGACAAAATGACATACCCTTCAGCGCCACGCTTGAGCGCTTTTGCTGGATAACGAGGTTCAACTCGATAAAGCGGCATTACCTGTTGATTTGACCCAAAATCAGAAAATGTTGGAGCGTTAATCGCTAGGCCTTCAATTGAAGTATTCAAATCCAGTGAAGACAGTGAAGACATTGAATTCAGAGGCGTTACTTCAGCTTGCGACTGAGACGTTTGCGCTTGCGGTGGCGGCTCTGGCATTTCGGGTTGTTCCGGGACTGCACGTTGTCTTCTCTGTACTTCTTGTTCTTGTTCAACCATTACCATGTTGAAACTTAACGTCTCACTGTTGTCTGGCGAACGTTGGTGTCCATTATCGACCATCCAAGCCATGAAAGAAAATAGAGCTAAACCCAACGCTCCCGCTAAAGGTAATGCAAGAAATAGGCGAATCATTGATTAAGATCCTCCAAGATCATCGCTTTTCAGCTGCAAGCGCAATATTTTTAACACCCGCACCTTTGGCAGCGTCCATCACTTTAACAACCGTACCGTTATAAGCATGCTCGTCCGCCTGAATAACCAAAGAAGCATCAGGTTGTTCTAGCAACAAGTGTTCTAACGTCGCTTGAACACGTTCAACATCCACAACACGTTTATCTATGAAAATGTCATTCGCAGAAGTAATCGCGACAAAGATACCTGCATCTTTTTGGCTCACTACATTTGAAGCTTGCGGGCGATTGACTTCAACACCAGATTCACGAACAAATGAACTCGTCACAATGAAGAAAATAAGCATGATGAATACGATATCAAGCATCGAAGTAAGGTCTATTTGAGCCTCTTCGTTTTTAGAATGACGTCGACCGAGTCTCATCGTTGACTCCTTAAAGATTTTTCTAATTTCAATTCTAAGCGGTTACAGACTTTCGCTAAACGAGCATGAACAAACATGCCCGCTAATGCAGCAACCATACCCGCCATCGTTGGTAAAGTTGCCAACGAGATACCTGAGGCCATCAATTTAGGATCACTGCTTCCTTGAGTCGCCATGACATCAAAAACGGAGATCATACCGGTTACGGTACCGAGCAAACCCAACATTGGACAAATAGCAACTAACAGCTTAATAAAGTTCAAGTTTTGGTTAAGTAAAATACTCGCTTGCCCCAACCAACCTTCACGAATGGCTTTAGCATACCAAGAAGAGTGATCTTCTCTTTCATGCCACTTTGTAATCCAAGCTTGGCGTTGCTTTGGAAAATAGAACGCGAGATAAAGCACACGTTCTACCACAAGTACCCAAAAAACGAGGACGACAGCCGCTAGCCACCACAGGACGAAACCGCCCTGATCCATAAAGTTTGATAAAGACAGCAGCCAGTTACTCGTTAGCCAACTCGCTGGTAATAGAGAACCCGACAAAATATCCATTACGCGGCAGTCCCAACTTGTGAAACAACAGCGCTTGGTTCAATAGACTTCTCTGCCTGCTCAGCAACAAGGCCAATGCCCTGTTTCTCCAAAATATTACGAATGTTCTCTGACTGAGTACTCAGAATGTTGTGTGCCAATAGCAGTGGCATTGCAGCAACAAGGCCAAGTACCGTTGTAACAAGTGCCATCGAAATGCCGCCCGCCATTACTTTAGGGTCACCATTACCAAACTGTGTGATCACTTGGAATGTTTCTATCATGCCGGTTACGGTACCTAGCAAGCCAAGCATTGGTGCTAGAGCAGCTAGAAGCTTCAGCATTGATAAACCTTTCTCTAGGTGAGTTTGTTCATCCACTACCGCTTCTAAAAGTCGCAGTTCTAATGCTTCTACTGTTTGATTTTTCTCTTTGCTGTAAACCGCAAGAACACGACCCAGAGGGTTGTCTCCCGCTTGTTCAGGTTTTTTAAGTTGAGCGCGAATCTTCTGACGAGCGATAGCCAAAGAAATACCACGAACCAATGCGATGATTAAGCCGATTGCCAACAAGCCAAGAATAACTTTACCAACTAGGCCACCTGCTTGCAGACGATCAGCTAGGCTTGGTTCCAAAGCTAATTGTTCTAGCATGAATCCACGAGAGGGATCGACGACTACATTAGACACTTCGCCATTCGCTAAAGTAGAAAGCGACGCCAGTGTTGGGCCTTGTGAAGGCTGCTTCAAGTAAACTATTGCATCTTGATGTCTAGCATCCCACCATACGTAACCTGACTCAGCAACTAAGCCAATAGAACCCAGTCGATAAGCTTCTGCCTTTTCAGTAACCCCTTCACTATTAACTAGTGAAACTGTCGACTTGCTTATCTCTGAACTTGCTTGAATTTGCTCCATCATGCTCAACCAAAGACCTGTTAACTGGGGCATTGACGGTAATGATTTTGCGTCCACGATTTGATAAACAGTTTCTGTATACGCTGCGCGATCTACGTTAGTTACTGTATCCGTAAGTTCATGTTCAAGGTCTTTTGCATTTTGTCTTACAACGCCAAACAACTCACCTAAGCTACCTGTTTCTAAACGCAGTTTCTCTTCTAAACGAGCAAGCTTGTTTTCGTTATCACTGAATGTCTGAGTCAGAACATCGGTCGCACCTTGAATAGAGCTACGTTTAGCTTCAAGCTGTGCTTTGATCGCTTTGAGTTCTTGTTCTGTCTTTTTAAAGTCAGCTTCACGAATTACGTTATGAGACGCTTGCGTGCGACTCTCTGATTTTGCTTTGTTAACAAGCTGAGCTGTCGTGTCTGATGCAGAGAAAGCAGAAAATGAAATTGACGTAATGCAAAGCAATGCTGCTAATGGCTTTAAGTTCATTACTTAACCTCCGCAACAGTTAAAGAAACAGGTAAAGTAATTAAGCTTGGAGACGCTTGCTTATTAGCAATATCGTACGCTTTGTCCAACTCAGATTTCATCGAAGAATCCAACTCTTGCCATTGATCGCTATTTTGGTCCCAAGACCAATATTGGGTACCATTTAAGTTACGAGCGACCAGTGAAATGCGGCCAAGATGCAAAATATCAACTTCAAGCACTTTATCTTGACTTAACTCGACACGGCTTGAATAAGAACTTAGCTTAATACCGTAATCCACTTCAATTTGGTACGCCTCTAAAATACGGCGATATTTTTCAGCATCACTGACATCAGCACGAGTCATCATCGCTTTCAGCTTTTCAACGCGACGCAGACGGCTATTTGTCTTGAAAGGTAGATCGCTTTCAATAACTTCTTGGAGACCATCGATCATCTTGTACATCAAAGGCACTACACCTTGACGTGTTAGTTTGATTTCGTCGATCTGCCCTTCAATACTCTGCGCTTCTTGATCTTGGCTCTTAACCAATGCGGCAAGGTGATCGTGATAGATTTCTAAATTTTTCACTTCTTCTTGCAGACGCTCAACCTCAGCTTGCAGCAATAATGTTGCTTGTGAGCTTTTATCAATAACCTTCTGGCTTGAAGCCGACGCGTTATTGGTCTTGTTTTGAATTGATTGAGCTTGATCCAAGCTGTTTGCCATCGATGACGTTGCAACCAAACTGATGGCAAGTGCTAGGCTAGTTTTTAAAAGATTCATAATTGTAGTCATTTACTTTAGAAGAAGAACAAATGAGTTTTATTGATAAGCAGTCTCATTATCATTAAAAACCACTCGCATTGCTAGGGGTATTTTTACTAAATAGCAGAATCAAGAAAGGGGAAAGTCGAAACCTTCCCCTTAATATTTAAGCTACCAATAGTACCCTACTAACAAATTAGTATTTTACCTGTAACGTAGCCATGTAGTTACGACCTTCGCCAACAACAACGCCGCGAGTGCTGCCACCTTCTAGGTAATCTGTATCGAATAAGTTCTCTACATTAAAGCGTGCAACAAAGTCTAAGTTTTCATCGTACTTAATCGTATGTGCAACACCAGCATCTACACGAGTGTAAGCGTCTTTCTTAAACGTGTTAGCACTTTCAGTGTAACGCTCACCTACGTGATACACACCTAGGTTTACATCAGTACCGTTGTTGAATGCGTACGTAGACCAGATGCTTGCAGTAAATTCAGGAACGTCTGCTGGTGTTTTACCATTAAGAGCAGGGTCATTCTTATATTCAGCATCTAAGAACATTGTTGATGCACTTACAGAGAACGCATCCGTCACGTAGCCCGTCGCAGCTAGCTCCACACCAGTGTGAACTTGCTCACCCACCTGTGTAGTACGAGTATCTTTTGCATGAGATGCAGGAAGGTCTTCTGTAACTTGCATGTTCGTTTGTGTGATCTGGAATACTGCTCCTGATACGAATAAACGCTCATCAAACAGTTCCCACTTTGAGCCTAGCTCATAAAGTGTACCTTTCTTCGCATCTTGAGACTGGCCGAAGTTCACATCATCTTTATCAGAAATCTCACTTACAGGTTCAAAACTTTCAGAGTAAACCGCGTAAATAGAACCGTTTGGCGCCGGAGAGTAAATCGCACCGAACTTAGGTAGGATGTTATTGTAGCTCTCTTCTTTACCAGAACTGCTCGTTGTATCATCGTAAGCGAAACGAACACCAGCAAGTGCTTGCCACTGCTCATTGAACGTCACTAAATCTTGAAGATATAGACCGTAGTGTTGGCTCTTCGAGTGTGATACTGAATCATCGTTGTTATAGTGAATGTCTGCAGGCATATCAAAGCCTTTGCCACACTCTTTCATTGTGTCTGCTTCTGAAGCGTTAAAACAAGCGTAGTCTGATACGTACAGGCGCTTGTAATCGTAGTGCAACCCATTTGCACCCACCAACAGACGGTGATTCACACCAAATGCATCAACATCACCAGTAAAATCCACGTAAGCCGTATCAAACGTCCACTCATCATGACGGTCTGATACTTTGTAACCATAACCTAGTGTTTTCTTGGTTTTTCTGTCTTTCTTTGAATCAATAACGTTATCTGATTCAGTACGGCGACGTTCGTAAAACTGACGACTGATACCCGATTTAACTGCCCATGTATCGCTCAAGTTTGCTGTAACAGCCACACCGTAGTTTGCTACGTCGTTGTCTGTTTGTGCGAAGCGTTGGTCATTAACCGTATTTGGGGTAATCGCTTTACCTGTTTTCGTATCAATCTTTGAGCCGTTATCTAGATCACCTAACTCTTGAGTACGGTCGTAATGCGCAGATAGCATCACATCTTCGTTGATATCGTAATCAACAAATAGGCCACCAACAAAGCGGTCAGTCTCTACATCTGTGCCGTCAAAACGTGTGCGGTAAGAGTCTTGGTTTTCTTGTGAAACAATAAGACGAGCACGTAGAGTTTGATCATCGTTCAATGAACCGCTTACATCAGCGGTAGTACGTGTGTAGCTGTCAGAACCAATGTCTTGGCTTACGCTAACTTGAGTTTCATACGTAGGCTTCTTAGCAACCATGTTAACAAGGCCACCAGGTGCTGATTTACCGTAGAGCAAACCTGCAGGACCTTTTAGTACTTCAACACGTTCTAGTAGTTCTACCGGTTGACGGTAATGAGACCAGTGTTGAACGCCATCGCGCAAGTAACCAGAACTGCTTCCTAGAGAGAAACCACGTAGGTTGAAGCGCTCACGGTTTGTTGATTTAGAACCCGCTGAAATTGACGCATCATTTTTTAATACTTCGCCAAGCGTGCTTGCGCGTTGCTCATCAATGATTTGCTCACTGATAATCGTAACTTGTCCTGGAGTCTCTAATTGAGTCGCCTCCATGCGCATTGCTGTTGTATTCGTGTCGGCTTTATAACCGTAATCACGACCTTCAACAACCATATGCTCGTCAGTTTTTACTGCTTCTGCCAATACTGCTGGTGAAGCTAATACTGCGCCGATCACTAAAGCCAATGGCTTTTTTGAAAACATGTCCTTTTCTCCACTTTTATTCTTTTAGACGAACACTTTGTTATTTATTCGATGTGTCCGTTAGACCGTTTCCGGTACCACTGAATTATTTCGATGGGGAATATAAGTGATAACTATTACTATTTGCGGCTTTGTTGCGTAATTCAATGGAACTAAATCAAGAACCTACGATCTGATCAGC
>NZ_JBFSUD010000094.1:0-15218 GCF_041467175.1 Vibrio sp. 10N.247.310.24 | reverse complement strand
CTGATCAGATCGTAGGTTCTTGATTTAGTTCCATTGAATTACGCAACAAAGCCGCCCCTAGCCATAAACGACCCGGTGGAACCCAACTAAATACAATCCAACCCGCTAGAACATTTAACGGTAATTTCGCGTGGTCAAAAGGTTGCACAAACGAAGCATCAGCAACTGAGTAGGCTTTTACAATTGCCCATTGAGCGAGTGCCGTCATAACACCGATAACAATCAAGATAGCCCAAATTGTACCGCCGCTTGGAGTCTGCCAATCTGGCGCGGCAAGCAGGATGTTAAATGGTGTGATCAATAGCAGCAAGTACACCACCATGGTTGAAGGACTGTCTTGCGAAGAGAGTTTTTTCACCATGAGTGAGTAGCATGCCCAGAAGAAAGCCGCGCCAACCGGTAACAGTGTTGCCCAGTTAAAGTCTTCTGCCCACGGCTCTAGAATCACCATAGCACCAGCGAAGCCGGCTAAGGTCGCGCCCCAGCGAGCTGCCCCAACTTTCTCTTTGAGGAAAAGTCCTGAGCCTATGGTTGCAAACAATGGCGACGTCATGAGAAGGGCAATGCCTTGCCAAATAGGTACTGGGTAAGCCAATGCCCATATCCAAAGTTGAATACCAATAACAGATAAGAAGACACGGAATACGTGTAACTTTAGGTTGTCGGTTTTTAGCGCGCGGCGAATGCCCAGCGTTTTCAGGTAAGGAAGAATAGCGAACAACGCGATGGCGTATTGAATGACGGCAACGGTGGTAGAAGTAAGTCCGAAATGAATGCTAGCGACTTGAGTCAGGCTATTAATAACGGCAAAGGCTAAGCCTGCGGTTAGCATCCAGCTAGCGCCTTGGATCGGATGGTGTTGTGACATGATGCTTCTAATTATTTGATGTGGTTCACCTATGATACGGATTTAGCACCACTTAACCAGAAAAAGCATTGATGAAGTTGGTCAGAATATTTGAATATGAAAAAAGGTTGAGCAACCGCCCAACCTTTCTAGTCTCTATCTAAAGTCGATTTAGATTAGAAATCGTAGCGGACACCTAGGCGAAGTGTGTCTTCACCAGCTGTCACGATACCTTTTGCATTTTTAACTTCGTCTAAACCGTTAACGTAGTAAGAAAGGTATGTGCGGAAATTGCTGTTTAGTTTGTAGTAACCGGCTAATTCAATACCGTCGACAGCGTCTACTTTTGCTCCGCTGTTGATTTCATCTTCTTGGTAAGTATATACGACTGCAGCAGATACTTGCTTGGTGAATTTGTATTGCGCTGCAAATTCCATAGCAGTGAATGACTTAGCATCGGTACCTGTCGCTTTATCATCTAGGTCGCCTGTTGAATAAGTTGCAGCTAAGTACAGGTTGTCTAGAGAATACGCTAGGCCGGCAAGGATTTGGTCTGCGCTACCTTTATTTTCCCCTAGGTCTTCACCTGAGTAGGCTAGGCCAAGATCTAAGCCCATTGGCAGTGAGTAAACACCAGAAATGCCGTAGCCGTCAGAGTCTTTTTTGCTGTTGGTTTGGTAAGTGGCTTCTAGTTGCAGGGCATCAAAGCCGCCACGGTATGCAAATACACCATCTTCTTTATCAGAAGCTGCACCGAATGCTTGCTGCACACCAGAAAACTCAGTGATATCTGTAAAGTCAGATACGATAACTGAAGCCATATCTTGGCGACCGACAGAAACGGCTTGGCCGTCAAAATCAACACCTGCGTACATGTAACGGTTTTCAAACTTATCAGAACCTGTGTCTTGCTCTGCTTCGTAGAAACCGAATGCCGTTGCAGTATCTGTAAGTTCTGTTTTACCACCAAGGTTTAAACGGAAACGAGTTTTATCTTTCATTGAACCTTCAACTTCAGCACCACCAGAACCAATGAAATCACCACGGAATTCTGCACGACCGCCAATTTTAAGTTCTGTACCATCAGAGCTGTAAACCGTTGCTGCTAACGATGAACCTGAAACTAGTGCCGCTACCACTGCAGAAGCTAGAACTGCCTTTTTCATAATCACTTACCTTGTATTTTAAAATCCGTGAGCAATGCGCTCTCCGTTTCGATATGAAACTAATCTAGAGCAGCTAAATTAAGCTTTCATTTCTGTAAAATTACATTTTCGTGAATAGGGAACTTTTTAAGTGTTGATTTTATTGCACTTTTATTTCAGGAACCTGAGTGGTTTGTGAATGGGTATACCACTCGTATTTCCTTATTCGGTTACTTTTTCAAGTTTCTATTTGGGTGAGGTGATAATGATATGGGTGAACCTTATGGTGAGGTTAGAGCTTCTTCATCTTATTAACTGTTTGTACTGATTAAGATATCCTCTATGATGCCAAAACTTAGAAAAGAATAAATTTTGCTCAACAAGATGGAGACGTTGGATGAAAACAGAGTACTTAGGCGATGTTTTACAAGGTAGGCAGGTTATTGGCGCCTTAAATGTCGAAGACTTACCGATTGGAGAGCATCAGTTTTGGTTTCAAGTAACCAGTGATGGGTTAGGGCAACCTAAAAACATGCCGGTTTCTGTTTTCAAAGGCAGTCAAGACGGCCCGAAGTTGATGATCACTGCCGGGATTCACGGTGATGAGCTAAACGGTGTGTTGGCTGCTCAGCAAATTATCCGAGATTTAGTAGGCAAAACATTAAAAGGCACGGTGACAGTTGTACCAACTGTGAATTTGTCTGGCTTGCTTAACCACAGCCGCGATTTTATCTCTTCGGATCCGGGCTCTTGCCCTGCCAACCTTAATCGACTCTTTCCTGGTGATGCACACGGCTTAGCCGCGGAGCGATTCGTCGCATCTCTGTGGGATCGCTTACTCAAACACAACGCGACATTTGCTGTTGATCTGCATACCCAAACTCGTGGTGCCGTGTATCCACTTTATGTGTTTTCTGATTACCGAGTAGAGCAATGTTTAGAGATGGCGAGGTTAATGCAGCCCGATTGTGTTCTTAATGATCCCGGCGATCCGGGTATTCTTGAAACGGTCTGGAATCGAAGTGGAATTCCGAGCATTACAGTGGAAGTCGGGATGGGGAAATTTACTCAACCTGACATGATTCAACGAGCCGTAGATGGTGTTTTTAATATTCTTTCTTACTACGAGATGCTTGATGCTGAAGGTTTAAGAGACAAAAAGCCACTGCCGAGTATAGATTGGATAGAGGGCAATAATGTGGTGTCTATCCGCGCTGATATTGGTGGCTTTGTGTTGCCTCAGGTCGAGCTTTTACAAAGCGTAGAGCAAGATGATCTTTTGGCGATTCAATATGACGCTTTTGGTAACGAATGTCGTCGTTATCATGCGCTGTCTGCCGGACGTGTACTTAGCTATAACGTGGATGCATTAAGGGAGCCAGGGGCTCTTGTCTGTCGACTATTGAGTTGAGATGCTTTTAGTTGAGAAGCTCCCAGTTGAAAAGCTCTTAAGTAGTAAGCTCTTAATTGGTAAGCTCTGAGTTGAAAAGCTCTTCGGCGGGCGTCTCTTTGTCAATCTGGTGCATCGTCATTTGAAACGTGTAAAAAAAAGACCGAGCAGGGCTCGGTCTGATAGTTTTTCTCGGGAGTAACAGCTTTTAGCGTAACTAGTATCGCTTTAAGATCTCGATGATCTCTTGCTCTGTTTCCGCTGCGATAATGGCATCAATGTCATCATCATTTTGGAACAACTCTGATAGCGCCATAATAGTATGGATATGGCTATCTGAGTCCATCGCTGCCAGAGTGATTGAAAGGTAAACGTCACCGTTGTCTTCCGACTCTAAATCAACACCCTTTTTGAATACTGTCACCTGCAGTGATGCTTCGTTCACACCATCTTCAGGACGAGCATGAGGCATCGCAATCTTTGGTGCTAGAACATAGTACGCGCCGATGTCTTTGTGCTTTTGCTTGATAGCTTCAACATAGCTTGCTTCAATTTTCTTGCTTGCTAACAGTGTTGAACAGGTTAAATCAATCGCAGCATCAACCGTTAGGTTCTCTTCAGAGTTGATGATAACGCCTTGGTTACCGATTAAATCGAATAGGCTCATGAAACAATCCATCCTAGAATCAGACCAACAACACCGAAGTCGAAGTCAGCAAATGTTGTCGCTTCAAGCCCAAGACCACCTAGTACTGGAAGTAGTAGCATTGGTAGGAAAGAGATACACAGACCTTGCGTGAATGAACCTAGAATTGCACCACGTAGACCGCCAGTCGCGTTACCGTAAACACCTGCCGCACCACCTACGAAGAAGTGTGGAACCACACCCGCTACAATGATTGTCCAACCAAGTGCACCTTGAACTGCCATTGCTAGTAGACCAGCCGCGAAAGAACAAAGGAAACCGATTAGTACCGCGTTTGGTGCTACTGGGAATACCATAGGGCAGTCTAGAGCAGGTTTTGCACCTGGTACTAGTTTGTCAGAGATACCTTTAAATGCAGGAACGATTTCAGCAATTAGCATCTTCACACCTTGCAATACGATGTAAACACCACCAGCAAAGATTAGAGATTGCATGAAGGTAAATACAACCCAGTTTTGACCGCTTGATACTGTTTCTACAAACTCGCCGCCCGCAATAATAGACGCAAGCATGAAGAAGATAGCCATTGTTGTTGCTACGGCTACTGGCGTATCACGCAGGAACATTAAGCTTTTGGGAACTTGGATGTCTTCTGTTGATTTTGATGTGTCACCGAATTTGCTACCAATGAAGCCAGACACGATGTAAGACAGTGTCGAGAAGTGACCAATAGCCAGTTGATCAGTACCCATCACTTTTTCAGTGTACTTTTGGCCTAGCGCTGGCATCACAACCATTAATGTACCCACAATGATAGAGCCGATTGCGACTAGAACTGTGCCTTCAATGTTTGCTGTAGACAGAATTACCGCTACTAGCATAGACATGAACATTGTGTGGTGACCCGTTAAGAAAATATATTTTAAAGGAGTAATACGAGCCAATAAAATATTCACAACGAATGCGAAGAACATAATTAGAGCCATTTCATAACCGAATGCTTCTTGTGCTAATGCAACAATTGCTTCGTTATTTGGAATAACACCACTTACGCCGAATGCTTCAGTAAATACAACTGAGAAGTTATTTAGTGCGCCAACAAGAGCGCCAGCACCAAAACCTAAAATTAGGAAACCCATTACGGTTTTAATTGTGCCTTTTAGAATGGTGGAAATATCAGCTTTCTGTGCAACAAGGCCAATGAAAGCAATTAAGCCTACCATGATTGCTGGCTCTTTTAATAAGCCGAGCATGAATTCGAAAAAGTTCTGCATAATTTTGACCTTACATGAAAGTTTTTAGTTGTTCTTCGATTGATGCTTTGTCAAAAATATTTTTAAGGCTGATTATGTTCTCTTTTCCGCCTTCTTTCAGTTGGTTTGCAACGTCTGTCGCTGCTACCCAAATATCCGCGTTGCTTGATGCAGCTGATGACAGATCTTCGTGATCAACTTCCGCTTCGAAACCGATTTTTTTAGCCACTTCTTTCACTGCCATTTCCATCATTAGTGAAGTACCAAGGCCGTTACCGCAAACTACAAGAATCTTTTTCATAATATTTGTCTCAATTGGGTTTTAGGGGTTGAGAAACTGCGTTCTCTTATTGTGTGGGAGCATAGTAATGGAAATATTGAGATTTCAATAAGATCTCCATCACAAAGCTAAAATGAGATCGTGACAGAGGTCTCGCTTGTGTGTGGTGAAAATCCAGAGTGAGACTTTGATCAAATTTAACTTTTCACACGAATATGCAACGTATCTATTGAGAAAGGTTGGGGGGGGATGTATTTGTCTATTGGAATGTAAATATATAGAGGGTCTGTTGAAGAAAATAGAGAATTAATCGTATCGACCGTAGTCGGTAAGCATTTTCTTAAGCATGCTATTAACGTCTTTGGTCTTTTTATTTCTTTTAGTTAGTTGGCTAAGAGAAGTCAGTTTTGGCGAGGTAACATTTTCACCATCTATTTCTTCGGTTTTATCTTTCATTTTCTGTACGGCAGGCAATAACATTCTAATTTCTTCATTATTGATATTGGTCAGAACCACAATATTTTCAGATTCAACTTGGGTAATAGTTAATATGCCATGCTTAACGGATTCAACCTTTTCACCAATCATAATTGATTCAGGTGCGACAGAGCGATCGGTTAACTGACCTGTACGTAATTTCGCCGCACTGATAGCGCGGATATTTCCGGTGTTTTCAAACGCAACAATAACAGTATAGGTATTATAATACTCAACTACTGTCACATAGCCGTGTCTATTTGTTTTGAATCTAGCTCCATTGTTCATGTCGTGCGGAGCTTCCATTTTCTTCACGTGTTTCCTCTCTTAGTCTCAATGGCTGTTATATCTAATCAGCTCTTCTCGTTTTATAGATAATGAATGGGTGAGATAATACAAAGTATATACGCATCTAAACTTAAGATGAATCTTGAAGTCATAGTAAATGAGGGAGAACACAGAAAAGTGGTAATAATCACACAGAATTAACCGAGAGGTTACGCAGCTCTCTACATAGGTTGAACATATCACATTCATTTCATGATCTTCATTTACAACGCCTGCTGCTTAAAGTTTTATTGGGTAATTACTCAATAAAACCAACCTGATATGTGAGCCAATTTAAATAAATAAGAATTGTATAAATTATTGATTTAATGAATGTTTACTGAGTAAGGCAATTTTTGTTAGAACACCATCTTCAAAACAATAAGATAGGTAAATCTAATGACAAAACTCGTCAGTTTGCTCCTTGCCACAATCACGCTAGGGCTTTCAGGTTGTGCAACAGTATTAACTCCAGAACAGAGTGCGCCACAATTGAGTGTCGTACCTCAAGAAAAAGCACTGACTATTGCAGTGATTGATAAACGCCCATACGTTTTAGACCAAGATAAAGAGCCAAAGTTTGAGGGCATTATTCGTAGTTCTCTCGGTATTCCTTATTCACACAACACGGCGACACAACAGCCGATGTCTCAGTTTTTGACGGATAGACTTGTTGCGGGCTTAAAGAAGCAGCAAGTGACGGTGGACTCAGTCGAGACGACACCAAACGAAGACATCACTAAAGTCGCTGAGCAGATGAAAGCGTTCGACAATAAGTCGATGATGTTCGTCTTGAATGAATGGAAATATGATTTCCATGCGTTTACGGATAACTCTTGGTACAACGTAAATGTGATTATTTACGACGAAGTAGGTAAGAAACTGCTGAGCAAAAACTTCCAAGGCGAGAACGATGTGCCAGATGGTGGTGTGATCATTAATGAAATGCAGCTTATCTATAAACAACGTTTCGAAGAGATCTTCCAAGACGTTGAAGTGAAAAGTGCATTGCTTAATTAATTTTGCCCATTTCGATAATATCCTTTAGAAAGCCACACTTTGTGGCTTTTTATTTTAAACTTCCTGCCTCGACGTTCTTTTTGACTGATAAGTTAAAAATGACGATAAACACTGCGTTTTGTTTAATCCTTGACCGCGCGATCGTTTGCGTTGAAAAATGTGATGAAAGTCTCACTTAACTGTTTATACTTCTTTTCCGGTTTTAAGCCGGTGCTTAGCCAATACAAGCCGTCACATGGATATGTGAATGACCCCACGGACCGGACCAGCTACGTCCCACTGCTTGTATAAGGTGATTCTTTACATGAACAACTCGTTGTTACATTCGCTAACGTTGTTAGCCCCTTCATCGCGTAGCGTTTTGCTCGCGGTTCTTTGTCCTATTCCTTTGATGTCATTCGTTTGGCTCATGTTCACTCTTTAAGGATTACTAGGACACATTATGAATATTCTATTTGGTTTTGTCGGTGTTCTTGCACTGATTGCTTGTGCGTACCTGCTATCTGAAAGTCGTTCTTCGATTAACTGGAAAACAGTCTCTCGTGCACTATTACTTCAAATCGGCTTCGCGGCTTTGGTGTTATATTTCCCTTGGGGACAATTGGCGCTAACAAGCCTAAGTAATGGCGTTTCTAGCCTGCTTGGTTTTGCAGACGCTGGTATCGCATTCCTTTTCGGCGACCTTGCAACTGAAGGTTTCATTTTCGCGATACGCGTACTTCCAATCATTATCTTCTTCAGTGCTCTGATTTCTGCACTTTACTACCTCGGTATCATGCAAAAAGTGATTCAAATCTTGGGCGGAGCGGTGCAAAAACTGCTAGGCACCAGCAAAGCTGAATCCTTGGTAGCGACAGGTAATATCTTCCTTTCTCAGGGTGAGTCTCCTCTTCTTATTCGTCCGTTTTTAAAGTCTATGACTCGTTCGGAACTGTTTGCTGTAATGGCAGGTGGTATGGCGTCGGTAGCGGGCAGTGTACTTGGTGGTTATGCTGGTTTAGGTGTTGAACTTAAATACCTTATCGCAGCAAGTTTCATGGCAGCTCCGGGTAGTTTGTTAATGGCGAAGATCATCGTTCCTGAGCGCAGCACACCAAGTGACTACGACCATATCGAACTCGATAAAGCTGACCAAAGCAACGTGATCGATGCACTGGCAAGCGGCGCGATGAACGGTATGAAAGTCGCGGTGGCTGTCGGTACTATGTTGATTGCATTCGTGAGTGTAATTGCGATGGTGAACACTGGCCTAGAAAGCTTAGGTGAGACGTTCGGTTTTGCGGGTATTACGCTGCAAGCTATCTTCGGTTACTTGTTCTCGCCTTTAGCATGGCTGATTGGTATCCCGAGTGATGAAGTCTTAATGGCGGGTTCTTACATTGGTCAGAAGATCGTAATGAACGAGTTTGTTGCTTTCATCGATTTCGTTGAGAACAAAGCGCTGTTATCTGAACATAGCCAAGTCATCGTGACGTTTGCTCTATGTGGCTTTGCTAACATTGGCTCTATCGCTATTCAGCTAGGTTCGATCGGTGTTATGGCACCAGAGCGTCGTGCTGAAGTGGCAAACTTAGGCTTGAAAGCAGTCGCTGCTGGTACGCTTGCAAACCTAATGAGTGCGTGTTTAGCGGGTATCTTCATCCTGCTTTAAGCGAGATTCAGTTAAAGCGCCTAAATTCAGTTGAAGCGGGCACCTTTCTTGCGGATTTAACGTGAGAAGGGTGCCCGCTTTTTTGTACCTGCTCGTTAAGTTGATTCAGATTTTGAACCACCACTTTTATTGCTATGCGGTGTATAAGGCTCACTCGGAAGAGTAATAGAGCAAGCCTGTTTTATCCGATATACTTGAATATCATTAGGTTGCGATTAATAGCATTCGGCTTCAATTAAGAAAATCCGGTTTCTATTAAGAACACTCGGCTCCGAATAAGAATATTCCGTTCCGACTAAGAATACGGCAACCAAGCTCAAATTTATCAAGGGTCTCTCTATGAACATGCGCGTTCTTATCGGTCTTATTACTACCTTCATTGGCTTGTTTGCGATGGTTTATCTTATTGCTGGTGGTACTCAGTTTCCTATCTATCAGTGGCCGCAAGAAGCGTATCTCGGTTTGGTGTTTAGCGTAGTATGGGGCACTGGCGTCGCTGCATCGGTGGCTTATGTCTTCTCAGCTTTGGTGTTTGTGACTGTCGCCGTGGTTTGCTATGCGATCGGTTATAAAATCGGTGGGCTCTTTTCTTCAAATTCCGACGTCTAAGTTTATTGAGGCGTACTTATGTTCATTGAAGTGAGATTTGTTTGAATGCACTGGCTCGATCGTTGGAAAGTGTATCGCTATCATCGCAAACAGGCTAACCGAGCGAATGGCGATAAGGCTAAAGCTTTAGGGTGGACCAGCGAAGAGAGCCAATTATGTCGCTTTGAAGTGATTGCTCGTTCGGCTGACTTTGAAAAGAAGAGTATTTTAGATTTGGGTTGTGGCTATGGCGAGCTGTTTGAGTTGCTCGCCAGCATCTATCGCATTCAATCTTACACCGGCGTTGACCAACACGCAGGCTTTTTAAAGAAGGCGAAACAGAGCTATACAGAAGATCGTTGTCGGTTTTTGTCGGGTGATATGAGCCAAATGAGCCTTGAGGTACACGATGTAGTTATCGCCAGTGGCTCATTGAATTACATCTCTCGCGACTCGGATTATCTGACTAACATGATTACTCGTATGTTTGGACTAGCGAATCAGACGGTGATTTTTAATCTGCTCAATTCAAGCCAATATCCTTCACGCAATACCTTGATGAGTTATCACCCTCAAGGCGTATATCGATTCTGTAAAACACTCTGTGATGATGTCTCCTTGATAGAAGGTTACGCTGAAGGGGATTTCACGATAGTGATGAACAAAGCCGTATCCTGAGCCTGAATCAAGTGTTGGTGTGGTAAGAGTTAAAAATGCCGCAGACCTTGAGAGGTTTGCGGCTTTTTGGGTTCTAAAATCAACTTAAGTATTACTGCTAGTGCTTCAGCGGTTGATTTTCAACTAGTCCGTAAGGGATGTTAGTAAACACTTTAGGGTTACCTTCATAAGTTGGTGCTTCGTTCACTTGCTGCCAATCGAGTAGCATGATAGCGAGTACGTTGCGGTGCTCTCCATATTTGAGATCAAAATCACCGGTGACCGAAGGGATCATGCCTTTTGTCTTATCGATAGATGCCTGGATTGCGAGCCTAGTTTTCTCTACAACCGGGTCACTCTCTAGACCGGCTAATAAGAAAGTCAACCCAACCTCAGCAATCACATCCTCTTTAGCTCGTAACAGGATCGTATCGATGTTTTCTCTGAAGTAATCGTAGATCCATTGGTGTTCTTGCTCGCTTACTTGGTGCTGGTAATACTCAGAATCTCCAAAAATCACATGTGTCATACCATAGATTTTATTGCCGTATTGCTGGCTTGAAAGCTTCTTGTCTTTATCGTCTGGGTAGGCTTTTTTGAAGGTATCGACAAATTCATCAACGACATCTTGTTCACCCAATTGGCGTAGCCAGTAAACTTGATTAGCGAGTTGGGCTGCCCACGCTTTCACCATATCTTCATTGGTCACGTATCGTGAAAAGTCATAACGACGAATGATTTCACGCAGTTTGGCATCGTTCTTGTGTTCTAAACCGTACTCATTGGCGCGCGCCATAGAGCCGAGAAGGTCAACACCAAGATATAGATATTCTGGCATGTGCTTGGTGATGTTGTAGCGTCGAACACTACGTTCATCGCTGTCGCCAACATAGGAAGCAACACGCTTTTCTGAGTACAGTACGATTTGTTCCATGGTGTGAACATCATTCGACAGGCGGCTGAGCTTACTTGCTACACGTGCCATGTCACTCCATACCGCGGCAGAATATTTGTCGTCTAATGTTTGTCGATACATACGCAAACCATAGTGACCTTCTTTGAATGCAGGCAGAGTGTAAAGTTGGCTTTCGTAGGTTGTGCGAATCAGATCGGCGGATTGTTTAAAAGATTGCTCTTGAGAGTCGAGAACACCAGCTTGTGATTGAACATTTGGTACGATTGTTGCTTGTATGTTAACAGGCTCTTGTATAGTAACAGTCTGTTGTGTGTCAAAAGCTGTTAGCGTATCTGAAGTAGCTTGTGCGTGAACCGCAACCGCAACTGAGATTGATAACAATGTGCACAGAGTTAGCGTTTTTAGCTTCATGTTCGTAAGGTACCAAGCTGATTAATTGTGAATATAAAATAACACTCATGAATCTTTCAATGTAAGGTTTTGGTCAATACATTGTAATCTTTAATAAGATTGATTCGATATTTGGTTCAGTAATCAATGTGTCTAATGGACTTTAAGTGATGAATGACTCAATAATGAAATGAGCACTAGGCTAAGTGTATGTATTTAAATAGCTTAACGGCATACTTAAAGAGTTAGTCTGATATGAGCAAATTTTAGAACAAAAAGGTTTAGGGGGTCTGAATGCCAAGTGGTTCTAGCAAGCAATGGCCTGCCAAATTATTATCTTTACTGTTTTTTTTAGTGGTAATGAGTGCTATCGAGTTTTTTCACTCTAAAGAGTTATCCTACCTGAAAGATGAATCCTACTCTGAGGCAAAAAAGCAGCTATCGATCATTCGTTCTCGAATCGAAGCCGCGATCGTGTCAGATATGTATATCCTCAATAATTTTTCGACCTTAGTGATCATAAACCCTGATGGTGAGGTGAAAAATTGGGACAAGATTGCTGAAAGTATTATTAAAGATGGTTTCCATATTCGTCTTATTGGGCTAGCCAAAGACGACATTCTAAACTTTGTTTACCCTATGGAAGGCAATGAGCAGATTCTCGGTATTAATTATCGTGATTATCCAGACCAATGGGAGTCTGTTGAGATAGCCCGTAATCTTGGCAACACCTTTATTGCTGGTCCTTTTGAGCTGTTTCAAGGTGGCCAAGCTATCATTACGCGAACTCCGATCTTTCGAGACCCGCCTTTTAACGAAGACTATTGGGGTGTATCCAGTGCCGTTATTAGTTTAGATGAGCTGTTTGAAGATGTCGGAATTGGGATACTCGAAAACAAGTATAAACTCGCGATTCGCGGTGCAAACAGTTCGGGTAAAGATGGCGCGGTCTTTTATGGCTCTCAGGACGTATTTGATAATGCTTTTGTGACTGAACAGGTGAGCTTTCCATACGGTGGTTGGTACCTTGCTCTCTCTGGTAATGAGCATGTGTTGATGGATGTGCAGTGGTATCGAATTCAAGCAGTAAGGTTGGTGGGTTACACCATAATGTTAGTGCTGGCGTTTGCCTTCTTTACTATTTATCGCCTGTACCGAATTGCAGATAGTCGCTCTATGCATGATGAACTCACCATGCTACCTAATCGTCGATACTTTATGTACAGCCTAAAGCAGGCGTTCAAAGTCACCCAAAAGCAGAGAGCAAGAACCTTTGCTGTGGTAAATATCGATCTGGATGGCTTTAAAGCGATCAATGACACTTTTGGTCATGCGGCTGGCGATCAAGTGCTTATTGAGTGTGCTAATCGCATTAAGAGTGAATTACGTGGTTCAGATATCGTTGCGAGAATCGGTGGTGATGAGTTCTTAGTTTTGTTACCACGCATCATTGATGATCAACATGTCTCTTCGATTGTAGCTAAACTTCGAAGAGCGATATGTAGCACACCTGTTGTTTATGATACGCACTCGATTTATCTTCGAATTAGCGTTGGTTGGGTAATTCACAACAATAACTACAGTGGTGTCGATGCACTACTCAAAGCGGCTGATGAAAAAATGTACGAACAGAAACGACAAATTTTATAGGTTGGATTGGATCTGCTATTAGAATTTAGTTGCTGAATGTGGGGAAAAGCCTCAGAATACCGCGCTTTGCTCTTTATCAATCCTATTGATGAGCGAAAGCTGTAGCAACGACTTCTTTCTGCGCGTTGCTCATACTAAATGTTATTCAACTGAGAAAATAATCTATGAGTTTTACCTCCCTTGGCCTTTCTGAACCGATCCTTAAAGCTATTGAAGCACAAGGTTACGATAAGCCATCACCAATCCAAGAGAAAGCCGTACCAGCTGTCCTAACGGGCAAAGATGTAATGGCCGCTGCTCAAACAGGTACAGGTAAAACTGCTGGCTTCACGCTACCTATTCTTGAAATGTTATCAAAAGGCCCTCGCGTACGTCAGAACCAAGTTCGTGCATTAGTGCTAACACCTACCCGTGAACTTGCTGCGCAAGTGAATGGCAGCGTAGTTAAATACGGTATTAACTTACCGCTTACTTCTACGGTCGTGTTTGGTGGCGTGAAAATTAACCCTCAGATGCAAAAACTTCGTAAAGGCAGTGATGTGTTGGTGGCAACACCGGGTCGTCTACTTGACCTATACAACCAAAATGCAGTGCGTTTTGATCAGCTAGAGATTCTAGTATTAGATGAAGCTGATCGCATGTTAGACATGGGTTTCATCCGCGACATCCGTAAGATCTTGGCTTTTCTACCTAAGAAGCGTCAGAACTTACTGTTCTCTGCAACGTTCTCTGATGATATTCGTAGCTTGGCTAAAGGCTTAGTAAATAACCCAGTTGAAATCTCGGTAAGCCCTGCAAACTCAACAGCACCCACTGTTGAACAAAGTATTTATCCAGTAGATAAAAAGAAAAAAGCGCCAATGCTAGCTAAGCTGATCAAAGATAATGATTGGCGACAAGTGTTGGTGTTCAGCAAAACAAAACACGGTGCAAACAAGCTTGCTCGTTTCCTTGAAGAGCAAGACATCACTTCTGCTCCTATCCATGGTAACAAGAGCCAAGGCGCGCGTACTAAAGCCTTAGAGAACTTTAAAACCGGTAAGGTACGAGTACTCGTAGCGACCGATATCGCTGCTCGTGGTATTGATATCCCACAACTTCCTCAAGTGGTTAACTTCGACCTTCCAAACGTATCAGAAGATTACGTTCACCGTATTGGTCGTACTGGCCGTGCTGGTGAAGTTGGTAAAGCAATTTCATTGGTTTGTGCAGATGAAGTGGGTGAGCTATTCGGTATTGAACGCCTTATTCAACAAGTACTGGAGCGTCGTGAACTGGAAGGTTTTGCACCCGTAAACAAATTACCAGAATCTCGCTTGGATTCGCGTCCGATTAAGCCTAAGAAACCGAAAAAGACACGCGAACACTCGGATGGCCAACGTTCTGGTGAGAATGCTCGCGGCCATAAGCCAGCAGGCAAGAACAAGCGTCATGTAGCAGGTAATGGATCTGCTCCAAAGCGTAAGCCTAACTCAGGCAACAAAGCTTCAGACAGCAACTCTGCAGCTGCTGGTGATGATAAGTCTTTAAGAAATAATGGCAGCAACTATAAGCGCGGTAATAAGCCTTCTACGAATAGTTCTGGCAAGCCAGGTGGTGCAGGTAAACCTAAAAAGTCTGGTTTCGGTGGAAGTAATGGTTCGAGCAAACCGTCTAACAAGTCATCAGGTAACAAGCCTACAGGTAACAAACCTTCACCATCTAGAAGCCGTTCTAAGCCTGCATCTCAGAAATAGTAGACAGAACGTTTGTCACGTAGCTTTACAAAGATTATGTAACGAGATCGCTTCGTAGGAGGGTTCTCGTTCATTGACGACTTCCTGCTATCGAACTCGAACAAGCGCGAATATTGAATTTCAATGTTCGCGTTTTTTTATGGGTGTAATTAGGGCGTGTTGACCTTTCGCGGTTAAATTTTGTTCGAGCTAAAAGCGTTTTAATCGCGGCGAGGGGGAAGTAGCCTAGTCATTCTAAGCAAATC
>NZ_JBFSUD010000093.1:0-15858 GCF_041467175.1 Vibrio sp. 10N.247.310.24 | reverse complement strand
CTGATCAGATCGTAGGTTCTTGATTTAGTTCCATTGAATTACGCAACAAAGCCACTCCGCGCCACATTGATTGTTTTAATATGAATCCATTCAGCCATTAAGACACAACAAAGCGAATACAATAAAAACGAGCAATATCAATAGACCTTGTACTTCATTATTGAACACTAGCGACTACTCCAACTACAATAATCCATTTAATAATCATTGCTTTACGTATCTATCCGACGTAAGCACACAACCAAAAAAAGGACGCCGTCCTTTTTTTGGCCATAATAAACGTTCGATGAACGATTAGTCAAACACATATTATTTCAATAATGCAATTTTAGGTAACGTACTCAAATTCTGTTTTTTTGAGCTCAGGCCAGATCAAAAAGAGCCTTCCGAAGAAGGCTCCTTTTTAGAATTCTGAATTATACAGCGGCTTGTTTGCGAGACTCTTCTACCTGCTTAGCGCGCTTTTTAAGCGTCAACTTATCGCGGTATGCAAACCAAACGTAAGTCACTACGACCAAGAAGAAAAGGTATGACAATGAGAAAATGAACGGCGATTGAATGATATCGTTTGAGATACCCCAAGAAACACCGATAACGGTCACTGCAATTTTTGCAAAAAAGCCACACATCAATAGCATTAATGCCAACTGTGGGAAACGCGTGCTACGGAATGCCAGCCAGTAACAACTACCAACTGCTAACGCCGCAATATAGAAGCCGAATAGGAAAGAGTGAATATGGTCAGCTGCCGCTACACCACCAGAAATTGACATCAATAAAATTAAAAACAGTTTCATAATACTCGCCTCACCATAGGTTGGAAACGCATCCTTTCAAATTTGGAATCTCAGTTTGCGTACTATTTTCCCATTTTTTTTGTTCAACACAACCCCTCAAGTTGAACAAAATGTAAGCAATGGTGCTAACAAAAACCCAAGTTAACAATCATTTAACATACTGTTTTTAATAAACCTCCGTTAACCCTTGTCTCATATGAATAAAGCGTCATTTCGATTTATTTTGTTACACAAAATTAACCTTGGAAAATATTTAAAATAATTCGTAACTCTGTGATATCCGCACGGGATACGTGGACAATCTGAAATGTGTATCGAAGAATCCCTTAAAAAATAAGCCCGCCACGCTAAAAAGAACAAAATAGAAAGGTATTAAGCACAACTTACAAACCAACAAAAAACAACCCATTAACAATTTTGAGTTTATTTACCGAAAATGGAAAAAGAGATTCCAATCACATTTTTATTGGTTATAATCCGCGCTCTTTTGCGTTGTCTGTTGATAAACGCAAACTAATTTTGAAGAAACAATCACAATAACCCGTCTTTAGTTAAGTGGCTCACCACTGACCAACGACAAAACTGAGAATAAAAATGAGCAAGATTGATAAAGCATCACGTATCCTGCTAGCAGGCTTCTGTATCAACCTTTGTCTTGGCATCCTGTATGCTTGGAGTGTATTTAACAAGGCGCTAGTGACTGAAGCTGGTTGGAGTGCTGCTGAAGCATCTTCACCTTACGCTATTGCAACTATCACATTCTCTGTTTGTCTTCTTGTTGCAGGCATCCTACAAGACCGTATGGGTCCACGTAAGATCCTTATTCTTGGTACAGCGCTTACTGGCCTAGGTATGATTGCTTCTGGTTTCGCTACGACTCCTATGATGCTAAACCTAACGTTTGGCGTGATGACAGGTGCTGGTATCGGCTTCGGTTACGCATGTCTTTCTCCATCAGCAATGAAATGGTTCCACTCTTCTAAGAAAGGTATGGTTAACGGTCTAATCGCTGCAGGCTTCGGTCTTGCTGCTATTTACCTAGCACCACTAACTTCTGCGCTAATCGATAGCATGGGTATCCAAACAAGCTTTATGATTCTTGGTGTTGGTGTACTTGCAATCGCAGTACCTCTAGCGGCAACGATCAACAACCCACCAGCGGATTACACGCCAGCTGAGCCTAAAGTAAAAGAAGGCCAAGCACCTAAAGCGGTTAAGAAGACTGAAGACCTAACGTGGAAAGTAATGCTGAAGACTCCTCAGTTCTACTCTCTATGGATCATGTACGCATTTGCAGCTTCTGTTGGTCTTATGATCATCGGTAACATCACTACGATTGCTAGCGTTCAAGCGAACCTACCAAACGCGGTTTACCTAGCGTCTATCCTTGCTGTATTCAACTCAGGCGGCCGTGTTGCTGCGGGTATGCTTGCAGATAAAATCGGCGGCGTACGTACTCTACTTCTAGCGTTCATCCTTCAAGGCGCGAACATGGCTCTATTCGCTACGTTCAACTCTGAATTCACGCTAATCATTGGTACGGCTATCGCAGCTGTTGGTTACGGTACGCTTCTAGCAGTATTCCCAACACTAACTGCTGAATTCTACGGCCTGAAAAACTACGGTACGAACTACGGCGTGCTTTACACGGCATGGGGTATCGGTGGTGCTATCGGTGCTGCGGTTGTTGGTTATTCAATGACGAATGGCGAAGGTTACGGCCTAGCTTACACAATCTCTGCTGCTATGATGGCCGTGTGTATTGTTCTAGCTATCGTGACTAAACCAATCTCAGAAGCGAAAGCAACAGAACTTAAGCAAGCAAGCGCTTAATTCAGTTCTTGATTGATTAAAAATAGAAAGAGCTTAACCTTAGGGTTAGGCTCTTTTTGTATCAAGCGACTAATCCATTGACGATAGAAACCACTCCTCAGCTCTCCCCTACTTATTATGTCGACAACTTCAATCGACTGATTGAACACGCTCAAACACTCTATCCAGATCTGCTGAGTGACGATGAATGCCGTTGGTTGTCTGAATACAAACGTCTTTCAGTCTCAAGCCAGTGTCTAATGATTCGTTTGCTTTCTCGCAAAGGCTGCTGGTTTCGAAGTGATAAGCTCGACTATGCTGAAATTCCAGATCTGAAAAACGCCCTACAAGAGCTAAACACATCGAACTTCATTGCGTTAAGCCACCCTACCGAACAACATAATCTTGTCATTAGTGATCTCGAATTAGGATTGCATCTACTGACTAAACCAGAGCTGTTCAGCGCATTCCCATTTCTGATGAACAATAAGATAGCGAAGAAAGACGAACTCTTGGCTTTGCTCGATCACCAACCTTTTAATAAGTTTCAAAACTTGTCGTTCGATTGTATTTACGTTGTCAAATCTGAAGTTATTGATGTCTTGCTGCTACTGTTCTTTGCCAATACTTATCAAGACCTAAGCCAATTCGTTCTTAGCGATCTTGGACTCAACACCTTCGAAAACTACCCATTAAGTAAACAGCGTCGTTTCTTCACCTCTAGAGAACAGCTCAATCAACTGCTCCAGATACGTGATATTCAACGCTTGTATTCAGAAGGGGACCGCAAAGACGGTGAGTTTCTGGAGCTGCTTTTAAATTCGATTCCTGAAGAATCAGAGCACAGAAACATTGCCAGAAAACGATCGCGTTTGATCAATAATATCGCTCGCGATCTAGAAAGGCTCAACCAAAACGATCAAGCTGTCTTTTGGTTCAAACAATCCGTACTTCCTCCAAGCAGAGAACGACTTGCACGCATCTATGACAAGCAAGACGAGCTAAACTTAATGTGTGACATTGTCACGCAAATGAAAGCGAATCCATCAGATGTATCAGAGTTGGAGATCGCGGCTAAGCTTGAAGACAGGCTACTACGGAAACAGGGCCACAAAGTTTCACGAACTATAAAACCGAACTGCAAAGAGATAAAACTGGAATTAGACCTCAGCCAAACGCGAGTTGAACTTGTGGTGAAGCAACACTTGGAAAACCAAGGTTGGGAAGTCTACTTTTCAGAGAACAGTTTTTTATGTGGATTGTTTGGCTTAGCCTTTTGGGAAGTGATTTTCGCAGACGTTGAGGGCGCATTTATCAATCGCTACCAACATCGCCCTCTGGATCTGTACCATTCAAATTTCGTAGACAAACGAGTTGAACAGATCCAGGCTGCGTTTCAAACCATATCCGAGCAAGGACTAAACCAATTGCTTGATATCTACGACCTGAAATACGGTATCGCAAATCCATTCGTTCATTGGAATCATTTCCCTAAAGCACTCATTGAGCACAGTATGGAGGCTATTCCGAACGCCTTAATCGTCGAGCTATTCAAAGTGATATTGAGTGACCTAAAGCTATTTAGAACTGGGATGCCGGATTTGATTGCGTTCAAGGACGATGAATTTCATTGGATTGAAGTCAAAGGGCCCGGCGATAAATTGCAAGATAACCAGTGGCGATGGAGCAAAGAGTTTGAGCGATTGTCTGTTCCATTCTCTGTTTGCTACGTCAATCATTAGATAGTTGCCTAGCTCTAGTCTCTAGTCTCTAGTCTCTAGTCTCTAGTCTCTAGTAAATAACTTACATCAATATCTTATCTATAAAATAGTCAGAACATGAGCTTTTTCAATCATTTTCGATATAATTAGAGAAAATGCCTAATCTTTAATACGTATGAATTTGAAAAAACTCTTCATTTTAGCTTTTGTTAGCGTCTTCTCAGGTTGTGCCGTCTACGCGGGGTTGAACTTCGATCAGCTCTTTGGTGAACAGCAAGTCCGTGATCGCCAAGCGCCGATTCTTTCATCTCAAGCGCAGCATTTCATTGACGAAGTAAAGCCTATCATTGATAGCCGCTGTGTTGTTTGCCACGCTTGTTATGATGCACCTTGCCAGCTAAAAATGTCTTCAGTTGAAGGTATCGACCGAGGGGCGAGTAAGGCACTCGTTTATCAAGGCACCCGTTTAACCGCCTCAGCCCCTACCCGCCTGTTTGAAGACGCGATAACCACACAAGAGTGGCGTGATGCGGATTTTCATCCAGTGCTAAACGAACGTATGCAGAATTCAACGGCTAACCTTGATGCTGGGCTTGTTTCTCGTATGTTGATGCAAAAAGAAAACCACCCTCTTCCAGATCAAACGCAACTTGAAGGCTTCGACTTTTCAACCGATCGCGACCAACAGTGTCCAACCATTGAAGAGTACGCTCAATACGAAAGAGATTACCCGACGTGGGGAATGCCTTATGGCATGCCGAACTTAGATAAAACGGAATACGCGACTTTAATGAGTTGGTTGGAAAACGGCGCGTTAATGAATGACCATATTCCACTGAATGATGCGGAACAAGAGCTCGTTGATATCTACGAGGGCTTTCTCAACAAGAGTGACAATAAAAGCCAGCTTTCAGCACGTTATATCTATGAACATCTGTTTCTATCACACCTCTATTTCTCTGATTTAGCTCAGCCAACACGCTTCTTCACCTTGGTTCGTTCTGCGACGCCTCCTGGTGAAGCGGTTCAACGCATCACGAGTCGTCGACCTTACGACGATCCAAAAGTGGATCGGGTTTATTATCGCCTGATTCCAGAGCAAGGCACCATCGTCCACAAAACACACATGCCTTTCGCATTAAATGAAGAACGCCTGAACAATTGGAACACATGGTTTGTGGATGCTCGTTACGCTGTCAAACAACTTCCTAGCTACGCGATTGACGTCGCGGCGAATCCAATGACTTCGTTTGAAGCTCTTCCGGTGAACTCGCGCTTCCATTTCATGCTGGACAATGCACAAAACACCATCATGGCCTTTATCAAGGGGCCGGTGTGTCGCGGGCAGCTCGCACTCAACGTGATCAATGATAGATTCTGGGTACTATTCATCGATCCTGATAAAGCAGATCTGCCTGAAATTAATCAGTTTTATGCCAACCAGAAGCAAAACCTAAAGCTGCCTAGTGAACTAGAAAGCAACACTGTCCCTGTCACAAGCTGGGTGAGCTACGCGAAGCAACAAGCTCGATACCTTAATGCAAAATCAGACTTCACCAATCAATGGTTTGATAGCGGAGTAAATCTAGACACAGATATCATTTGGGATGGCAATGGCACGAACCCTAATGCCGCGCTTACTATCTTTAGACACTTTGATAGCGCTTCAGTTGTTCAAGGTTTAGTTGGCCCACAACCCAAGACAGCGTGGATTCTTGATTACGCCCTTCTAGAACGTATCCATTACCTTCTCGTTGCTGGTTTTGATGTCTACGGTAACTTCGGCCACCAACTGATTACCCGTATGTTTATGGATTTCTTGCGCCTTGAGGGTGAGAGTAACTTCTTGACCCTTCTTCCAAAAGACGTACGACACATTGAACACTCAAGTTGGTATGAAAACCAAAGCTCACAGTTGAGCGACTACTTGCAGCGCAATATTGCACCTTTTGACCAGCCAACCAACGTGATATACAAAACGACAAATCCTAAGCGTGAACTGCTTAATATGATCAAAGATAAGCTCGCGCCGATCCTCGATAATCGCTTTGATATTGTCGAAACAGGGTTCAGTCGGAAAAACGAAGCTCTGCTCAAACAAGTGAATTTGATTAAGGGAGTTGGTCTGCGTCATGTGCCTCAATTAGTGACGATCATGATTGAAAGCGAGAGCGGCGATGAGCAGCTGTTCACTATGATTCACAATAACGCTCACAGCAACATTTCAAGCCTGTTCAATGAAGAGGGTAATCGAGATTACGCCAATGACGACTTAACACTGGTACGTGGGGTTATAGGTAGCTACCCTGCCGCTTATCTGTCATTAACTGAGCGCGATATACCGACTCTGGTTAAAGCACTGCAAAGCTTGGACACAGAAAAAGATTACGTCGCGTTGCTGGATAAGTTTGCAGTACGACGCAGTTCGCCTGAGTTCTGGCCATTCAGCGACCGAGTTCACCGTTGGTATAAACAAGATCAACCGATTGAGTTTGGTTTATTGGATTACAACCGTTTTGAGAATAGATAGTAAAAATAGATAGCCAGTAGGCGCTAGGCCTTGGTTCTAGCTTTTGAACATTGAGCACATTGCCTCGAGCGTCGGCCATATTGCCTTGAACGTCGGTCATATCACCTTAATCGTCGGCCATATTGCTTGAAATCTTGGTAAGTCTTTCTTAAAGAACCATTGGTACACATGCTATAAAAAATCCTCTGACGAATAGTCGTTCAGAGGATTTTTTATTTGGCTTGCAGATTAGGTATAAGCTTAAAACAGGCTCACATCGTTAAACGGAAACATAGGGTACAAGTGCCTTCAACGAGTCTTTAACTAGTTCCGATAAAGCTTGGTCGTTATCTCGATACTGCAATAATGGTTCTTCGCTTGCTTCAATGCTCTGACACAAGCTGTACAGTGCTGATAGACCCAAACTACCCGCTGACCCTTTAAGTTTGTGTGCCAAGGACTTCACTTCTCGTCCATCATCCGCTTGACTCGCCTCAGCTAATTCATTCAAGGTCAGGACACTGCTTGCATCAAACAGCGCCACGATCTGTTTCATTTTCTCTAATCCAAGAATCGACAGATCACCCTCTATCACTTTGGAATCAATCAATTTCACCGGAGCATCTCCTCGGTCTTGGGAATCAGTTGTATCATATTTAGCATCAATGGTAGCCGTGTGATTAGCCAATACATCTGCCATCAGTGTGGCGTTCCGTTCATCACTGTTACTCTCAATTACGCGTTTATAGTTTTGTTTGCAAACAGCATCATTCGGATCAGGCTGTGGCAACAACAGTGCTTTACCATCGAGTTGAGTAACGATGAGCTGAGAAAGAGCCTCTTTCTCCAACGGCTTAGGCAAGAAACCATCGAACCCTGATGCTAAATAGCTTTCGACTTCTTCATTGAATACATGCGCCGACACCGCCACCATAGGGGGTATATTTATCGGCTCAGCCGTGGACGTTTGTTCTAGAATCGCTTTTAACTGTTGAATCAGCTCTATGCCATCACAATCGGGTAGATTGATGTCTACCAGCGCAATATCAAACGCCTGCTCACTGAATATAGCTCTGGCCTCTTCTCCTGTTGTCGCCATCACAACGTCATGGCCTAGGTTATTCAGAAATCCTTCAGCAACAATGCAGTTAACAGGGTTATCTTCAATCAACAGTACTTTGGCACGGATACAAGCTTCAATAGTCGGTGCTTTCGTTTCAATCTTCTCACCCGCGAACAAAGGTACTGAGAACCAGAATTGGCTCCCTTCACCTTCTTCGGAATGAACACCAATATCACCGTTCATTGCCTGCATGATACTTTTACTGATCGCTAGTCCTAGCCCAGTGCCGCCAGTTTTATTGCGACCACTACCGGTTTGGGTGAATGCATCAAACAGACAAGCTTGCTCTTTGCTATCAATGCCAACCCCCGTATCTGACACTTCAAACATCACTCGATTTTCATCTTCTATATCTAAGCTGATAAAGATATCGACTGAGCCGGTTTCAGTAAACTTAATCGCATTGCCAACCAGATTGTTCAAAATTTGGCTGATTCGTGTTACATCACCACGCCAATAACGTTGTACGTTACTTTCAATATGGAAATCGAAATTAAGTTTCTTCTCAGCAGCACGTCCCTCCATTAGTTGGTAGGTATCTTTAACCATTTGGTAGAGATCAAACGAAGCCGTGCGTATTTCTAAATGCCCCGCTTCTATCTTTGAATAATCAAGCACGTCATTCAAAATGGCGAGAAGATTCTTGCCGCTGCGGTTAATGATATCGGCATAACCCGATTGCAAAGGATCTAGCCCAGTATCTTTAAGTAATCGAGCCGTACCTAATACACCGTTCATCGGTGTTCGTATTTCATGGCTCATCGTCGCGAGGAAGGCGGACTTAGCCCGGCTTGCTTGCTCTGCGGCATTACGAGCCTTAGCGTGATTTTCCACCTCGACATTCAACTTCTCATTGGTTTTTTGCAGTTGATAAGTTCGGTCGGTGACCAATTCTTCTAAGTGTTCTTTATGTTCTTCGAGCTCACGTTTCGCCTTCGCTTCTCCAACGGCTACCACTTGTAGCGCCTGTGCCGTATTTCTCGCTGTAATAATAGCCTCACCCATATGAGCCAGTTCATCATTACCTTTAACCGAGATATCGATATTCAGACGCCCCTGAGCGATAGACATCAAAGCTGAAGAGTATTCAGTAAGACGTTTAACCACCGAGATATAAACAACTCGCCACACAATAACGGCAACGATAACCAAGCCAATAACCGAAATCACCGACAACGACCATTGAGCTAGATTCAGCGTGCTAGTCAGCTCATCAACCGCTTTTTTGGTACTTAGATTCGAATCGTCGATCAATTGGTTAACCGTTGTATTCAGTTGCGAAAACAGCTCCAGCGTATTTTGCATCAGAAATTCAGATTTTTTGGTGTTCTCATATTGTTCTAACGATATATCGAACACGACTTGGCGTTTTCTTAATTCTTCAAGAAGCTGAGACATCTGCGCTGAACGAGTCGGGTCTTCGACCGCTTTCACACGGCGCGCCATAATTCTTAGATTAGATTCAAACTCAGATTGGATTTGATGAATACGTTCAACGTTAGTGACAGTCTGCGTTTCTTCAATTTGATTAAGCATTTTGTACGCCAACAAATGTAATTCATGCAAGCGTTCAGACAAATCAAGGTCTACCTCAACAAGCGCATCTAAGGCTTGGTAGGCTTTATCAGTTTGCTTGGTTTCTAGTAGATCATAAATGTGTGTAACGTTGGCAACTGCGATGGTGGCCGTGTTCAACACTTGGGTTCGGGTTAGCTGTTCTAGCTCTTCCGCAAGTAGACGCATCTCTTCAACGCGAGAAGACAGTTCCTTGTTTAACCAAAGCTTACGTTCAACTGACACGCCCAACTCAGCCAGTGTATTAATAACACTTTGGACATTGTTTTCGAGTTTATTAAGAAGTTGGGAATCAAAGCTGTCGACGCCAAGTTCTTTGATATGCTGAAGAAGCGACTCAAGTTGACCGAACAACATAGTGCCCGCTTCTTTTCTTTCTGCTTCATTTCTCGCATTAGAAAGCGTTTGTACCGACGAAATAATACGGTTACTCAACTCAGATACTTGACGAGCTTCGATCATGGCAGGAAGAGCAGAATCGACGACGTTTCTTTCAGTCTTTGCTACAAAGCTAAAACCAGAAACACCGATCAATGCAGACAATAAAACCAACAGGGCCATCACTAAGAATGAGGCCAGTAGCTTGCGTCCAATACTCGCTGAAGCTAACAACATAAACTCTAAACCTTAAAACGTTCTTCTTTACCCATGCAGAATACGCTATATTTTGCAGTGTTTCTTATCTAAAACCAATAAAACGGCAATTCATGCTATCTAGACCTTTAACTTCAAAAATTCTTCTCTCATTACTAGCATCATTCACCACTGTAGCAAGTGCTAGTGAGCCTTTGAGCCCAATAAAACCGGCAGAAGCCACATCACAAAAAGAAAAAATTTGTGCCATTTATCCGCACCTAAAAGACTCTTATTGGTTATCGGTTAACTACGGAATGGTCTCAGAAGCAGAAAAGCAACAAGTCGAACTTAGAGTTTTGGAAGCTGGCGGTTACCCCAACGTCGCTAAACAAGCCTCACAACTGGTGCTTTGCACGCAATGGGGGGCTGATGCCATTATTTTAGGCACCGTTTCGCCTGACGCTTACCATGAGAACCTGACCAACTGGGTCGGAGCAACCCCTGTGTTTGCCACAGTCAATGAGTTAACCGTCAACAAAGAGCAACAAAGAGTATTAAAAGGCACGGTCGGTGTCGACTGGTATCAAATGGGCTTCCAAGTCGGAGAGTTTTTGTCGAAAAGACATCCAAAAGGGTCAGGAGAAACACCTATCGCCCTACTACTTGGCCCACAAGCAAGCGGTGGCACTAAACCTGTGGCACTCGGGTTTTATGATGCAATCAAATCGAGCGATATCAAAATCGCGATCAGCTATTGGGCAGACAACGATAAAGAACTGCAAAGAAACTTGGTACAACAAGTCATCGAACAACCGGATATTCAATATATAGTCGGAAGTGCAGTCGCGATTGAAGCTGCGATAAGTGAACTAAGAGCTGCGGGTAAAACCAAAGATATTGGGTTAATTTCAAGTTACTTAAGTCACGGAATTTACCGCGGTTTGCTTCGTAACAAGGTGCTTTTTGCACCAACAGATAAAATGGTTGAACAAGGTCGCTTGTCGGTAAAGCAAGCCACCCATTACTTGCGTGGTCAACCTTATGAAAAACATAGCGCACCCATGATTGAGGCACTGACACCCGCAACACTCAAAGATCAAATTATCGCTGACTCATTGTCACCTTCTGAGTTTCGCCCGGTATTCAGTGTGAATCCTTAGTGCTATATTGACTAAAGAACTCAAAACAATAAAAACGAATCAATCATTTAGGGAACATCCATGCAAAAAACGACGCGTACTATGCCAACGCATAAGAATATCGCTTTGGTCGCTCACGACCATTTCAAACCTGAGCTATTAAGATGGGTCAAAGAGAACAAAGAAAAACTACAAAAGCACTTCCTTTATGCAACGGGCACGACAGGTTCTCTACTCAGTAAAGAAACAGGCTTAGCGATTAAGAGTATGATCAGTGGCCCAATGGGCGGTGACCAACAACTTGGTGCGCTTATCTCTGAAGGCAAGATCGATATGATGATTTTCTTCTGGGACCCATTGAATGCTGTACCACACGACCCGGACGTAAAAGCACTACTTCGCATAGCAAGTGTTTGGAACATCCCTGTAGCCACCAACCGCGCTACCGCTAACTTCCTGTTTAACTCTTCACTGCTTGAAGAAGAAGTGATCATTGAGATCCCAGATTACGAAGCATACTTGGCAGAGCGCACATAATCACACGTTAAATTGAACACACTAAAGAGCCTGCATTATGAACTGCCCCCAATAGTTGGACACCAATTATTGGGGGCTTTCTGTTTTTGTAATCTGCTCTTTTGAGCCACAAAAAAGCCTTGCTAGTTTCGCAAGGCTTCTCTTATTTCTCATTACTCTAAAATCTAACCGCTATTTTTCTTCGAAGCGCTTCGCTAAGTGATAGAACTCATTCACTTGCTCTTTTAGCTCTGTGGAGTGGTCTTTCACGGAATGTGTTGCAACCAAGTTTTGCTCTGCGGTGGATGCAATAGACTGCATATGCAGATTTACTTCGCTCGATAGTTCACGTTGTTTATGAGCAGAGCTTTCAACAGATTGCATCAATTCATTCATCGATTGCATTAGATTTTCAACTTCAGATAAACGCTCTGCGCTCACCTTCGCAACATCACCGCACGCGTCGGTTTGGTCTCTGTTCGCCAGGATATCTTTCTGCCAGCTTTCAATCGTAGCCAGCATAGTATCGATGCTCTCTTTAATCTGAACTGTGGCCTTTGACGTTCGACCAGATAACGCACGTACTTCATCGGCAACAACGGCAAAGCCTCGTCCTTGCTCGCCTGCTCTTGCCGCTTCAATCGCAGCGTTAAGTGCCAACAAGTTAGTTTGTTCAGCGATTCCACCAATCTCTTCCATTATCTTGCTCACGCTTTGCGCTTGGTCGCTCAATTGGTAAGTCGTGTGCGTCGCTTTCTCCGCCTGAGATGCCAAGTTTTCAAGGTTACGATGGGTTTGATCAATGCTCTCTTTAGCACCAGCACAAGTTTGCAAGGTAACATCGACAATCTGGTGAGCTTCTTCTGTACGAGAAGAGACTTCATTGGCGGTCACCTCAACCTCTTCAGTTGCTTCACGTACCTGAAGAATATCTTTTGTCTGCTGATCGAGCGCTTCAGTGACTTGGTATGACGTCGCATTAAGGTTATCAGCTAAATCTTGCAATGGTTTCGCTGAGTCTGTCATACGGCCTAACACAGTGCGAATTCGGGCAGACATCAGCTTGAGATGAAAATCGGCAACAGAGAACTGACTGTTACCTGAGTAGACAAGGCGACTGACACTATCGAATTTAGATTGCAGTTTTTTCAACTGTAATGGAGTATCAATGAGCTCTTGTCGGAAAAGCAGTGCTAGAGCAGAGACAGGAAGAAGACTCAATATCCACTGCGATGCTTGCCCTACTTCTACAAGATTTGAAATCAGAGGCGCAGCCAAAGAGCCAAGTAACACTGCGTAACGAACACTGTCACTGATCTGTAGTGACCATTGGCGACCTGACGTCTCAGCTTTCAACAAGCTTTGATAGGCCTTATCCGCAACTTGCACCCACTCGCTTTTCGGCTTAACACGAACAGACTGATAGCCACTCACCTTCCCGCCATCATAAATAGGGGTAACGTAAGCATCAACCCAGTAGTACCCACCGGATTTAGTTTTGTTTTTTACGATCCCGCGCCACGCCTTGCCTTGTTTTAGATTCACCCACATATCGGCAAAAGCCGCTTTAGGCATATCACCATGCCTAACAATATTATGGTTTTGCCCAAGTAATTCATCTTGGTTGTATTCTGCAATGCGACAAAAAGCGTCATTACTATAGGTAATCACACCTTTAAGGTCAGTAGTTGAGACAAGTTGTTCATTTTCGCTTAAAAGCGTTTCACGAGATTGAGAAGGAGAGCTGGCTGTCATTATATTAACTTTTGTTAACTATTATTGTAGCCGAGGAATATATACAATTATTAAAGTTCTTACAAAATGCGAACGTAACATTTTGTGTAAATGACTGCTATTTATACAAAAATAACCAATGCACCTCACAAAACTCTAAACGCTAAGCCTCTTCCCTAACTATTATGCCTTTGATCTAATTATTCACACCTCTATCTGGCTAAAGGTCATGACTCATCTAAGTTAACTGCAGTGGTAAATTTCACTGTTCTCATAGAGACGGAGGTATGGAACTTGCGAATATTCAGATCTTTACGTAATACTCGCTCAACAAAGTCTTCGTAAGCTTGAATGTCTGTGACCGTAACAATCAACATAAAGTCAAAGCTGCCTGATATCTGATAGCACTGAGTGACCTCTGACGCCTTAGAAATAGAATGGCGAAAAATTTGATAGATATCCCCTCGGTCGCGCTCCATTTCAACGGACACAACTAGGGTCATCTTGCTGCCAGTAAGCTCAGGGTTAATGATCGATACATCACCGACTATCACGCCCTCTTGCCTCAATCGTTTCACTCGCTTTAAGCAAGCAGGAGGTGATAGCCCTACGATCTCGGCTAACGATTGATTAGGGATCCGGTTATTCTTCTGAAGCTCAACCAATATGCTTCTATCTATACGGTCTATTTCCATAATTTCTTAAACCATGATTTTTTGACTGATAATTTCTTACTTTACGACAATTTAAAAATCACGGGTAATTTTATAGGTTATTTTTGAAATCATAATCACAACAATCGCGGTAAGATCTTTTTATACAACACAACGAGTTATGGTCGTAACAATGAAATCAACCTATCAATTTTTCAAAGAGCTCCTCAAAGAAATCTTCTATGTCACTTCGACGCTTTTCCGTATCATGATTCCAATAATCATATTGATAAAAGTCGTCTAAGAGCTTGGCGGCATAATGATTCTTAGCGAATGGCTAAGCCCTATAATGGAAAGCGTCGGATTACCCAAAGAAATGGGTCTAGTATGGGCAACTACCATACTCACCAACATCTATGCCGGGCTAATTATCCTTATTAATTCCGATGTTCCCTTAACGGTTGCTCAAGCTTCAATTTTAGGCAGCATGATGCTCCTTGCTCACTCATTGCCAATTGAAGGCGCTATTGCCAAAAAAGCAGGTGTTAGCTGGCTGGCTACCCTATCGGTGAGAGTGGGTGGAAGCTTAGTGCTGGCATGGCTACTCAACCTCAGTTATCAATACGGAGACTGGCTCAACTACCCAGCAACCGTGCTTTGGCAACCAGAAGTATCTGGAGACACGAGTTATCTTGGTTGGGCTATTGAACAGCTCAATAACTTTGCGGTTATCTTCATGGTAATCTCAGTACTATTACTGTTACTCAAAGTTTTAAAGATTCTCGGCATTGAAAAGCTCATGGCAATATTGTTAAGACCGTTCTTGAGGCTGCTAGGAATCAGCAAAGACGCAACAAACCTAACAATAATAGGAATCACGCTCGGCCTTTCGTTTGGTGGCGGCTTATTAATCAATGAAGCCAAGAAAGGGCATATCTCAGCAAAAGACGTATTCACCGCAATCATGCTGCTCAACTTGCTCCACAGTTTAATTGAAGATACGTTGTTGATCCTACTCATCGGGGCTGATTTCTACACGATATTTTGGGGAAGGCTTGTATTCTCGGTGTTAGTTGTCGCTGTGATATCACACGTCATTAAGCGCATGAATCCAAGCACTTGCGAACGGTATTTTTATCGCGATGTCTCTCAGTAATAAGTAAATCGCCAACAAGAATAAAAGGAAAAGAACTCAAATACGGGTTCTTTTTTACGACTTGGTACTCCTATCACCTCCGCTATTTTTAAATTTCACGCCCTTGAAACACTGAAAATCATTCTCAACACCCTAATTATTGATATTTCGTGTGAAAATAATTTCAGCACAGGTATTTACTAATAACTCAATTATTAAATGCAATGTTTAAACACAGAGAATATAAAACGCATCTTATTACTTATAACTCCATACCTTGTATAAAGTACTCTCAAGATAATAATCACTTCCCAACCAAGATTATTAAAATCCAAAATATCAACTATTCATTCAACAAAATTCATTAAATAGCTGATAATAAAATAAATAACGACCATTATTTGATATTAACTTTAAATGTTGAAATCGGAACGAACAATTGCTTGTAATAATTATCTATTTGATTGGTTAATTTTATAAATATATTTTGTTACATAATCAAAACTGATGGCTCTCGGCGTTTTTCAAGGTAGTTGTCATCATTCGCTTGTTTACTAAGCAGCTTCTC
>NZ_JBFSUD010000092.1:0-15860 GCF_041467175.1 Vibrio sp. 10N.247.310.24 | reverse complement strand
AATACGCGAAACGGGGTTGTTCTATCTTTAAATTTAATTACGCAACAAAGCCGGTTGTAGTTTGAGGGTGTTCTGGATATACATTACTCATTATATGACATCAGTCACATTTTAATTTCATCCGAAGTGTGGAATACCCACTTAAAAAGTATGTATTTATACTTTGCAGACTAAATTCAAGTAACTGGGCCATTGATCATCTTGATTATTAAAGAATCCCCAAGCTCTTTAGCTTTCGATAAATGGTATTGCGGCTGATCCCCAGTATTCTCGAAGTCTTGCTGATGTTGCCTTGGTTCGCTTGATAGGTTTGTAGCAAAGTTTCCTCAACGGTACTTCTTAAATCGTTATTCATTGTGCCTTTGGTGGTATTAGGAGTCGTCAGTTGATGCTGATTATCTTGCGCTAATAACGTGAGATGTTGAGCAAGGTGGCTAGGCACATGCTCGAGTGTGAGTTGTGCTTCATCACTCGCGAGTAGGGCTGCGACCTTAAGTAAGTTATCTAATTCACGGATATTACCGGGCCATGAATAGGTGCACAGTAAGCTCATTAAGTGCGGGCAGATTGTCTGTTCGTCTTCCGCGTATTTACGATGAATGTGCTCGATTAAGGCGTGTTTGTCTTGTCGGTGTTGCAGGCTTGGCAGAGTAAAGGCTAAGCCATTCAGGCGGTAAAAGAGATCTTGTCGAAACTCCCCCGTAGCGACCAACTGTTCTAAGTTTTTATGAGTCGCGGCGATGATCTGACAATCGACTTGGTAGCTCTGATTTGAACCCACGGGCACCACGGATTTGTCTTGCAGAACATGCAGCAATCGACACTGAGCCTCTAACGGCATGTCGGCGATCTCATCCAAAAATAGAATGCCCTTGTCTGCTTGACGGATTTTGCCTTGGAACCCTTTGTGGCTTGCGCCAGTAAAAGCGCCCGGCGCGTAGCCAAACAGTTCTGATTCGATAAGATCTTTCGGTAGTGCGCCACAATTTACCGCCACCAAGGGCGAAGACTTACGCTGGCTTTGCTTGTGCAGCGCTTTAACAAACTCGCCTTTGCCAACTCCTGTTTCTCCTAAGATCAACAAACTGATCCCTTTATCGATTACCTTGTTGGCTTGCTGCCAAGCGTGTTCAATTTGTTGCTCGCCATGGTGCAAATCACACGATGCTGAAATGGAGCGCGTGCGTTTGGTGGTTGGTTGTTTGAGGTGTTGTTTCTCAAACACAAAGGGCGCGTCTAATGAGGTTCGATTGAAGAGGGTATCTATGCATTCGCCGACGATCGAGGTTTGATCCAGCAGTTGAGAGGCGACCTGATTGTGCGCGACTACCTCGCCAGCTTCATTGGCTATCACAATCCCTTGCCAGCCACTGTGTAATAAAGATTTCTCACACGCGAGATCGATTCGAGTGGTGCCTTGTGGGATGTGACTCAGTAGCTGGTTCTCAACAAGCTGAACCATATTTTGAACCAGTAATTGCACCGAACTGTCGTGTTGCTGTTGCTCACTGGTGATGTCCAATACGCCAACCATTTGACCTTGATGATCAAACATAGGGCTTGCGGAACAACTGATAAATCGATGCTGGTGGATGAAGTGTTGTTCGCCAATGATGGATACTGGTTTCGCTTCAACGATGGCGGTGCCAATCGCGTTGGTTCCTTTAAGTTGTTCCTGCCAACATGCTCCCGAACTGAGTGCAATTGATGTCAGTTTCTCCTTAAACCGCTCCTGTCCCCAACTTGCCAGAATTACCCCTTCAATATCCGTCAGAATCAAACGACTGTCAGTGCGTGCAAACATCTGATTAAACAGAGGGAGAGCATTACGTTCGACGATATGAATCAAGTCGGACGATTGATGACGTCGCTGTTTAAGGATCGATTGTGGCAGGCGAATGTCTTCAGGAAGTCGTCTCTGTTTTAGACCCGCTTCTGTGCTGCGGTGCCAAGAGGATGAAAGCCAATCTGAGGTGTTTGCTTGTTGAAGGTGCATGACTGTTCCATGTCGTAACAGTGAGGGTGTACCAATTTGGAACAGTTGAACACTGGAGTGCTTTCCAGACGCCCGTTCAATGCCAACTCACTTTGGGTTGTAAACGTTTGGTAATCATAATTTTACAATTTATTAACAACAAGTTTTGAAGTTCTGGCGTGTGATTTGCGTTGTTACTGTTGTGAAGAAAACACGAAGTATCAGTGTTTTAAACAGAAAGCATAAACATGGGCGTCTTGTCATGAGTTCTTTTCTCAAGAGGAGCCGCCATAAAAATAAGACAGCTCTCGCTCAATAACGAATAACAAATCTAAGAAGGATCTAACTATGATTTACGCACAGCCGGGTAGTGATAACGCAGTGGTTAACTTTAAAGCGCAATACGATAATTTTATCGGTGGTGAGTGGGTGAAGCCTGTCAGCGGCGAGTATTTTGATAACATTTCCCCAGTGAATGGTCAGGTGTATTGCCAAGTGGCACGTTCAACCGAGGCGGACATTAGCTTGGCACTTGATGCCGCGCATGCAGCTCGTGCAAGTTGGGCTTCGACCAGTGTGACTGAGCGCTCCAACATCCTACTTAAAATTGCCGATCGCATTGAAGCGAACCTAGAAGAAATCGCAGTCGCTGAGACGTGGGAAAACGGCAAGCCTGTGCGTGAAACTTTGGCAGCAGACATTCCTTTGGTTGTCGATCACTTCCGTTACTTTGCGGGTTGTATTCGAGCGCAAGAAGGCAGCGCAGCAGAGCTAGATTCAAACACCGCAAGTTACCACTTCCCGGAACCAATTGGTGTAGTCGGCCAGATCATTCCTTGGAACTTCCCGATTTTAATGGCGGCTTGGAAATTGGCACCTGCACTGGCTGCGGGCTGTTGTGTGGTGATGAAGCCAGCCGAGCAAACACCGACATCGATTTTGGTGATGATGGAGAAGATCGCTGATCTTCTACCTGCAGGCGTGGTCAACATCGTGAATGGTTTTGGTAGCGAAGCGGGTCAAGCGTTAGCAACCAGCGATCGTTTGGCGAAATTGGCCTTTACCGGTTCGACAGAAGTCGGCCACCATATCCTGAAATGTGCCGCAGAAAGCTTAATTCCATCAACGGTAGAGCTTGGCGGTAAGTCTCCAAACATCTACTTCCCAGACATCTTTAACCATGAAGACGAATACCTTGATAAGTGTGTCGAAGGCATGCTGCTTGCGTTCTTCAACCAAGGTGAAGTGTGTACTTGTCCATCACGTGTGTTGATTCATGAATCGGTATACGACAAGTTCATCGCCAAGGTGGTCGAGCGTGCTCAAACGATTAAACAAGGTAACCCGCTAGATACCGAGACTCAGGTTGGCGCACAAGCTTCAAAAGAGCAGTTTGATAAGATCTTGAGCTACCTAGAAATCGGTCGTCAAGAAGGCGCAAAAGTGCTAACAGGCGGTGAAATCGCGCAGCAACCAGATGATCTCGGCAACGGTTACTACATTCAGCCAACCATGCTGGAAGGGCACAACAAGATGCGTGTATTCCAAGAGGAGATCTTCGGCCCTGTTATCGCGGTGACGACGTTTAAAGACGAAGCGGAAGCGCTAGAGATCGCCAATGACACCGAGTATGGCTTGGGTGCAGGCGTATGGACGCGTGATGCAAACCTAGCGTATCGCATGGGTCGTAACATTGAAGCGGGGCGTATTTGGGTGAACTGTTACCACGCTTACCCAGCTCATGCCGCGTTTGGTGGTTACAAAAAATCGGGCATTGGCCGTGAGACACATAAAATGATGCTCGACCACTACCAAAACACTAAGAACCTATTGATCAGCTACGATACTAATCCGTTGGGCTTCTTCTAATACAGGTTCGTTCTAAAGTATGAGAATGAATCATGGGTACAAGAATTACTAACAACGCAGTAGGCTTAATTAAGAAAAACAAAGGCTAGAAACCAAAACGCCCAATTCAATTGAGTTGGGCGTTTTTATATCTGAAGCACTTTAGCTTTTCGAAAAGAAGATCTCGGGCTTGTGGGTTGGGCCTGAATTACCTTCTAGCTGAGTAAGCTCCAAACCTTGTTTCCCTATCAGAGAACCGACCAATTGGCGGTTAAACGGGTAACTGCCAGGGTTGTTAATGTACTCTTCAACATCAACCCATTTAGCCTCTGCAATTTCATCGGTGTCTTGAATCGCAATCTCTTGGGTTTGAGCGATAAGGTGGCAAATAAAGTAGAGGTTCGATTTGCCAAACTGATACGGGTGTCTCGTCGCCATGCCAACCACAGAAATGAATGTGGCTTTGATACCAGTCTCTTCCAAGGTTTCACGAACCACCGATTCTTCAATGCCTTCACCCAACTCAATATGGCCGCCCGGTAATTTGTAGCCTGTCATACCGTGCTCTTTAATCATCAGCACTTGATTATGTTCGTTGGTGATCAATGCGCCTGCGCCCAAGGTGTGGGTCGGAATGAAAGGCACAAACTCTACAATCTCGGATTTGTGGATCAGCGTAATCTCGTCTTCTAGACAGTTGTGAAACACAAAGCCAAGTTCAGTCGCCACTGGAATAAGGTGCGAGAGCGAAATAGGCAAGCTAATCCAAATTATGCCTTTGTTATTCTGCTTTGAAAATTCGGTGATCTCGCTGAGTTCGGCATTGAAAGAGTCAGCATCGTGAGGGGCTGTTGCTGGGTCGATGATGATGCCGTTAAATTTGTCGAGCGTAAATTCCACGGGTGATCCTTTATTATTTTTGATTTATAGGGAGTCGAGCATAGGTGGAGCTTATAACATCTTAAGGGCTTATAAAACCTGCTCTGCTTGTAGCGTTTTTAAGAGCACGGCAGTGATGGGTAAAAACTAAGGGAGAGTGTAAAGCGGGCGGCTTGAAACAAAAATTATGCTAGAAACAAAAACTGCGCTTGGAAGCCAAAGTGCAGTTTTAAAATAGGGTTTATTTGAATTCGACTCTAACGAATATAGTTTGCATCAACACTTACGTACCAGTGCTGAAGCTTGCCGTCAGATTTTTTGATCCACAAATCGTTGGTGTAGCTCTCAATCTTGCCGTTAACCGTTAACCGTTAAACTGAACGTGTTCTCGTCGAATTCGCCAAGCTTCACGAACTGGTCTGTGGTAACCAGGAACGGGTCCATGTCGTCCACGCCAACCACATCTGAAATCACATAGTAGTGGTAAGTCAGCGGCTTGCTCGCATCATTCGGGTTGCTGCGGTACGCCACAAGCTTGAATGGTTCCGTTAATGGAAGGTCGAGCGTTTGCTTGTCCATGGTCGCTGGAATCGGGATAAACAGCCAAGCGGTAAACAGACCGCTTAATAAAACCATCAGGAAGAAAAGAGTCTTAATTGCTTTCATAGCAACCTTCAAAATAGGTGATGTAGAAGACGCTATGGTAACAGGTTTGATTTGCCGATTGTAAGAGTATGAATAAGTGAAGGCGACACTGTCTGTTAGAAAACTTGAACGAATTGACACACTGTTCATAAGTCACTATCTACACTAGTGCGAGTGACCTTGAGATAGGTTGATCATCACAACACCTGCTGCCACAAATAACATACCAACCCACACCATAGTATCGAGGTGCTGGCGGTAAACAAACGTAGAAATCAAGCTCACGGTTACGATAGCCAAGCCCGCCCATAAAGAGTGAACCACACCTACAGGCATCCCTTTCATGGCTTGGCTCAAAAATAGAAATGCCGCCAAATGTCCTGAAATCACTAATAGATCAGGGATGGGTTTAGACAAACTGAAACCGTCGGTTGCTTTAAGTGCTACGTGAGAAAGTGCTTCCGCCATCACGCCCATCATTAAGAAAAACCAGCTCATAGTCGTACCTTTTCGTTGTATTGTTTTTTGTTGGTATAGCGGGGGTATTTGAAAGTGTTAATCGTTGTTGCTGATCTTTAGTCACAGCGTATTTGCCCAAACAGCAGGCACAAAAAAGCCCACACCTCACGCTTTTGCAAGGTGTGGGCTAATTCGGTGTGACTACTTGTTTAGGTAAGCAGCATGGAAGTCAATGTGTTCATCAATAAAGCTAGAGATGAAGTAGTAGCTGTGGTCGTAACCTGGCTGCATACGTAGCTCTAAATCGGCATTGGTTACCTTAGCCGCTTCGACTAATTGCTCAGGCTTAAGCTGTTCAATCAGGAAGTTATCGGCTTCGCCTTGGTCAACCAACATTGGCAGTTTAGTGCCTTTGGTTTTTAGAAGCTCAGAGGCATCGTAGTGCTTCCACTCTTCAATATCTAAGCCCAAGTATTGGTTGAAGGCTTTTTGTCCCCAAGGGCATTGCATTGGGTTGGTGATTGGGCTGAATGCGGAGATAGAACGGTAGTTATCTTCGTTCTTAATACCAATCGTTAGGGCACCGTGTCCGCCCATGCTGTGACCTGAAATGGATTTCACCGAAGTCACAGGGAAGAAAGATTCAATCAAAGCTGGGAGCTCTGTTACCACGTAATCGTACATGTGGTAATGGCTGTCCCATGGTGTTTGAGTGGCATTCACATAGAAGCCTGCACCTTGGCCGAGATCGTAGCTTTCATTGTCGGCAACACCTTCGCCGCGCGGGCTTGTATCTGGGGCAACAATAGCGATGCCTTGCTCAGCCGCAGCTTTGAACGCACCTGCTTTTTGCATGAAGTTTTCATCGGTACAGGTTAAGCCTGATAACCAATACAAAACAGGAACTGGGTTTTCTTTGCTTGCGTTAGGCGGCAAAAAAATCGCAAAACGCATGTTGCAGTCAAGCGTTGCAGAAAAGTGGGTGTATTGTTTGTGCCAACCACCAGCAACCTTTGCTTGGCTAATGTTTTCGATTGTCATCTATTGTGCTCCGTTAGGTTGATGGTTTTGGGGAATAACATGTCTATATTATCTAAAGTTTCACCACCCACCGGGCAGGAGGTGGTGAAGACAGTTTCGCTCTGATGTTTAAGTCAAAACTGTGGTCTCGACACCTAAGTGCCGAGGCCAAGGAGAATTATTTATCCATGTGTAGAACAGTACGGATAGACTCACCTTTGTGCATTAGGTCGAATGCTTCGTTTACGTCTTGCAGACCCATAGTGTGAGTGATGAACTCTTGAAGTCCGAACTCACCCGCCATGTAACGGTTAACGATTTCTGGAAGCTCAGAGCGGCCTTTAACACCACCGAAAGCAGAACCACGCCATACACGACCAGTCACTAGTTGGAATGGACGAGTTGCGATCTCTTGACCTGCACCCGCAACACCAATGATGACTGATTCGCCCCAACCTTTGTGGCAGCACTCAAGTGCTTGACGCATCACGTTTACGTTACCGATACACTCGAAAGAGTACTCAACACCACCGTCTGTCATCTCAACGATAACGTCTTGGATTGGTTTGTCGAATTTAGTTGGGTTGATGCAGTCAGTCGCGCCAAGCTGTTTTGCTAGCTCGAATTTGCTCTCATTGATATCAACACCGATGATGCGGTCAGCACCAGCCATGCGAGCACCAATGATTGCAGAAAGACCGATACCACCTAGGCCGAATACAGCAACGTTGTCGCCTTTTTCAACTTTAGCTGTGTTTAGTACAGCGCCCATACCTGTTGTTACACCACAACCTAGAAGACAAACTTCTTCAAGTGGCGCTTCTTTGCTTACTTTCGCTAGAGAGATTTCTGGAAGTACTGTGTACTCAGAGAAAGTAGAACAACCCATGTAATGGAAAATCGTTTCGCCATTGATAGAGAAGCGGCTTGTACCGTCTGGCATTAGGCCTTTACCTTGCGTTTCACGAACCGCTTGGCATAGGTTAGTTTTACCAGACTTACAGAATTTACATTCGCCACATTCAGCTGTGTAAAGTGGGATAACGTGGTCGCCAATCTCAACACTTGTAACGCCTTCGCCGATCATCTCAACGATACCGCCACCTTCGTGACCAAGGATTGAAGGGAAGATACCTTCTGGATCGTCACCTGATAATGTGAATGCGTCAGTGTGACAAACACCAGTAGCAACGATGCGAACTAGAACCTCACCAGCTTTAGGAAGTTGTACATCAACTTCTTCCATTTTTAGTGGCTCGCCAGCTGCCCATGCAACCATGGCTTTTGATTTGATATGAGTTTGACCAGGTTTAATTTCGATTGTCATTGGATGTTTCCTATATATGTCAGTACAGCGGATAACCGTGCAATTAGCTTCAACCCGTTAAGCGTAGTTGAGCTTAATTGTTTCCGCTCTCTCGTTTTGTTGGAGCCAGTATAGGTGCGAGTGAATGTTTTGATAATCCCCTTAAATAGAGAATTATTATTACGTATTTGTAATAATCGGTGTGTTCAGAGGAGTTCGGAGAGAGGGGGATTACTCAGAAAATCTAAGGACACAGTAAACAGGAACTATGTAGGTAAGACATTTATTAGAAACAAATGGGACGTAATTTAATAGCCTATGTGATTTGGTGTGGTGGTCATCAACTTGTTTAGAGTTTTGTGAGTTATTAAGGGCTCTAACTCATTTCTGCCCCAAAATCATTTAGAGTAAATGCTCATCTCGAAACCAGTATGATCTGCCTAGCCAATATTTTCTAATGTTATGTCACGTGTTGTAAAATATGTGAACATCAGTCCAACTTGGTGATGAGACAAAGATTTAACGAAAAGCCACAGTGAATACCGTGGCTTTATTATTGAAGTTGTGGAGTTTTTTAGTTAGCTAGAGTGGTGTAAGCCGTTCCAAACAATGTCTCGGTATCGCGGTTGGTTGGTGTCACCTTCAGTGCTAAATAGCATGATGGTTGCGTCTTGGTTTAAACCTAGCTCATCACGTACTGCTTGGTCTGCGCCCTCTCGGCAAAGTTGGTAAAGAAGGCCTAGTGTAATCGCACCTGACTCACCGCTGATGATTTGGCTGTCACCTTGTAGTGGGTTACCTAGAACACGCATCCCGTTTGCTGAAATACTGTCATCAACCGAGATAAAGTAGTTACTGCAATCACGCAATACTGGCCATGTCACTGGGTTTGGTTCACCACACGCAAGGCCCGCCATGATTGAGTTCAACTCACCAGTTACGTTGACCATTTCGCCTTTCTCGCCTGAGCGGAAAATACAATCTGCGGCTGCTGGCTCTGCAATGATGGTTTCAAATGTATCTGCGCCTAGCTTGTCTGCAAGGTAGCCTAATATGCCGCCTGCCATTGCACCTACGCCTGCTTGTAAGAATACGTGAGTTGGAGCGCTAAATTCTTGCTCTTGAACTTGCTCGACGGCTTCGTCTGCCATGGTCATGTAACCTTGAGAGATCCATGTTGGGATCTCTTCATAGCCATCCCATGCTGTGTCTTGAACTAGCATCCAACCGTTGTCTTGAGCGGTTTGGTTTGCCATGCGTACCGTGTCGTCGTAGTTAACTTCCGTCACGATACACTCTGCACCTAAACCTTGAATGCGGTTAACACTGGCTTGAGACGAGCCTTTTGGCATATAAACCACAGCTTTTTGGCCCATTTCACGAGCCGCCCACGCGACACCAGTGCCATGGTTACCCGCTGTTGCTGTCGTAAATACAAGTGGCTTATCCAGTTTTGAAGCAACGGTTTTAAGGTTGATCTCAGAAATATCAATGCCAAGGTGTTTTGCCAATTGGCGACCCAGAGCGTAAGAACCGCCGAGTACCTTGAATGCATTCAAACCGAAGCGTTTTGATTCGTCTTTTACTAGGAGCGCTTTAACACCAAGGTGATTAGCAAGATTAGGAAGAGAGACAAGTGGCGTTGGTTGGTAACCTTCGATCTGACGGTGAAACTCACGCGCTTGTTGCGCTTGAGATGCAGTGAATAGCTCGCAAACTTGTCCAGTGTAGAATGAATTTTTTGATAGTTTTAACATAGGGCACACTTAGATACAGGCAGAGGAATTAAAGGCCATCAAGCGATGTTCAATGACCTTACTTTGTCGTTAATAACATTACATAGTTATTTTTTGCTATACGCAGTCACTAAAAGCAATACGTGATTACTTGATGTAAGCGATCGCTTCAACTTCGACTAGTGCGTCTTTTGGCAAACGAGCGGCTTCAACACAAGAGCGTGCTGGCGCGTTCTCTGTACCAAATACTTCCGTGTACACCTCGTTAAATGCAACGAAGTTTTCCATATCAGATAGGAAACATGTGGTTTTAATAACGGTATTCAGTGAACCACCACTTTGTTCCAAAACTGCTTTTAGATTTTCTAGTGACATACGAGCTTGCTCTTTGATGCCACCTTCAACAAACGCCATTGTTTTTGCATCAAGCGGTAATTGACCTGAAGTGAAGATTAGGTCTTTGAATGCCATACCTTGAGAGTAAGGGCCGATTGCTGCTGGTGCTAGATCTGTATGGATTTTTGTTTTCATTTCGTTTCTCTTTATAGGATTTCTATGCTCTAAACTCGCGGATGTATTTGTAAATAGCGTGGCGAGTAATACCAAGACGCTCAGATACGAATGCTGTCGCCTCTTTTAATTCGAAAATACCGTTCTCAAGCAACTGCTTAGTAATGGCTTTGTTTCGACCTTTTAAGTTGACTGACTCATCGTTGTCGACTTCAAAAATAGCGTGCTCAAGCGCTTGCTCAATCACTTCTGTTGTTGAAGCTCCAAAGTTCTCATGCACACCCACAGGGGCATGAGCCATGTCTGGCATTAAAGTTTTTATGATCTCAGGAAACGGGTGAGACAAGTTCATATTGATACAGAACAGCCCAATTGGTTTGCCATTTTCTCCAGCTAGCACACAGGTCGTAGACTTAAGTAACGATCCATCTTTGCTGGTGGTGAAGTAACTCTTTGGCGTGACCTCACCAGTGCTCTCAAACACACTCAGCATCTTCAGCCCCAAATCGGTGATAGGTGACCCTACTTCTCGACCCGTGTGGTGTCCGTTCACTATCTTCACTACCGACTTTTCAAAGCTCTCGAATGAATGAATCACAACCTCACAGTGCGGACCAATAAAGTCGGCAATGGTTTCGGCTAAGCGAAAGTTCAGTGCGAGATGCTCTCTGTCATTGTCGGTGAATTCTACGTTAAACGATTTATATGCTGATGCGTTCATTTTAGACCACTATTGTTAACTTTAATTGCCTTTCATTATCTTTGGTTACTCGATGCATTTCAAGTTGCCAATTAACTTTATGTAACTATAAGACTATATATCCGCTTCCTACACAAGTCTAAAGTTACAAATAAGTACCTAAAGTTGATCGTAATCAACTATATTTCCAGTTTTAGATGTTTTCTGATCACTATAGTTAACCCTAAGATCTTGGTCACATTATTTAACTTAAATGTCAGTAAGATGCTCACCGTAACGTAAACAAAATTGAACTATAGGGTTGGTTACTGGTTGTGAAGAGCAGCCGAAGTGCCTACCTAAATACAATAATTAGAGGTTCCAATGACTAACTACCTAAACCGCGGCTTCAAACAAGCTGAGTTTGAACACAGAACATCACGCGCTCAAAAAGTCATGCATGAGATGAATCTGGATGCGATGATTTTCACAACCGAGCCAAACGTTCGCTACTTCACTGGCTTCCACACTCAGTTTTGGCATAGCCCAACTCGTCCATGGTTTGTCATCGTTCCTGCAGAAGGAAAGCCGATTGCGATTGTTCCTGAAATCGGAGCAAGTGGTATGGCGGGAACATGGGTCGACAACATTATTACTTGGCCTTCTCCTCGTCCTGAAGATGATGGCATTAGCTTAGTTGCTAGCGCATTGAACTCTTTGCCTTGTCGTCATGGCCGAGTAGGCGCAACGCTGGGCATTGAATCTCACCTACGTATGCCGGTGAACAACTACTTGAAATTAACCACCATGGTTAAGAAAGACTTTGTTGATGTGTCTTTAGCAATGCATGAACTTCGTCAGATCAAATCACAAGCTGAAATTGAGAAAACACGTGAAATCTGCCGCATTACTAACGTTGGGTTTAGCAAGATTCCGGGTTACGCAAAAGCCGGCATGACCGAGCGTGAAATCTGTAAACAGTTCCGTATCGATATGTTGTTAGAAGGTGCGGACGAATGCCCTTACATCATCGCAGGCTCAGGGCCAGATGGTTATGACAGCATCATCATGGGTCCTACCGATCGCATCATTGAACCGGGAGATGTGTTGATCATCGATACGGGTGCTGTACACGATGGTTATTTCTCTGATTTCGACCGTAACTGGGCATTTGGTCATGCAAGTGAGCAAACCAAAGCGGCATACCGCGCTACTTACGAAGCGACCACGAAAGGCTTTGAGGCTGCGAAACCGGGCGCAACCACGACTGACATCTACAACGCGATGTGGGGAGTATTAGAAGCCAATGGTGCATTGGGCAACGACGTTGGTCGTCTTGGTCATGGTTTAGGTATGGAGCTGACAGAGCGCCCGTCTAACACGGCTACCGACAACACAGTACTTAAGCCGGGTATGGTGATGACATTAGAACCGGGCATGGTTTACGCACCGGGTAAGTCAATGGTTCACGAAGAGAATATCGTGATTACTGAAGACGGCGCTGAATGGTTAAGCAAACGCGCAGAGCCAGAACTGATCATTATTTAGCTCAAAACTTAACACCTTACAAATTTAACACCCTACAAAAGCTGGCTCTGGACTCCAGAGTCAGCACATAAAAATTATAAAAAAACTGGGCGGTGATGCATCGCTCTTATTCAATAAGAAATAAGATTACGGAAGATAAAAATGAACACAACAAACAGAGACACATTTTTAGGATGGACTGCCGCCATTGCCGTTGCCTGTATCTGGGGCGTAACAGGGGTGGTCTCTAAGCCGCTTTCTATGGCTGTTGATCCGATGACATTGGTATTTTTCCGCTACGTTACCGCGGTAATTGGCCTATCAATCATTTTCTTTTTTACATCACGTAGCAAAAACTTAAGTGCAGACTTAGGTTCTTCATTAAAGATCGATACCAAAGATATTGGACGTATTGCGCTTTGCGGCATCGTGGGACAAGGGGTTTTCTCACTTTTTAATTTCCTTTCTCTTTCTCATATTGGTGCGACTGAAAACGGTGTTATCCAAGGTATGCAGCCGTTCGCGACAGTCTTCTTCGGTATGATGTTTATGAACTTCCGTATGAACAAGATTCAGTGGGGCGCTTTCATCGCATCTGCAGTTTGTATTTACGCAATGAGTGTCGGGCCAACAAACACCATTGAAGGCGGTACTCCGCTGCTGGGTTATGTTTACGTGACATGCTCGATGCTGGCTTTAGCGTGGACGGCACATTTACGTGCTAGCTTAGCGGACAAATACGGCTCAGTGGTTTCCATGCTGTACCAATACATTTCGGTTGCTGTGATGGGCATTATCGTTGTGTTGACCATGGGCTTGGACTTGTCTCAGATTTACATTATTTTCTCTAGCCCGCTGTTGATTGCACTGCTTATTTTCTTAGGTACAGGCATTTCTGGTGGTAGCTACTTGATTCAATTGTATTCTTTCAAGCGTATCGGTGTAGAAAAGGCAACGATGGCATTAAACCTCATGCCTTTGGTTGGCTACTTAGTGGCGGTTTTAACACTTGGCGAACAGATGGCAATGGGCAAAACCATCGTTGTTTCATTAATTGTGGTCGCACTTTACGTGTTCACGAAGTTTGAGACAAAGCAGGAAGAACAATCTTCAGAAAATTTAGCGTGCGATAAAAAAGCAACACCAGAAGCGAGCTAAGTGATGAAATCAGTGACTAAAGGTTGGATTGCAGCGATTGGAGTAGGGTTGTTATGGGGTTCAGAGGGCGCATTAGCTACCTTGCCATTACAAACCATTGATGCGCGATTGTTGGTGTGGCTACGCTACATGATGGCATTCTTTGTTTTATCTTTAGTCCTGATTTTCTCGGCAATGATCCACAAGAAAACTCAAAGCAAACCGAAGTTGGCGTCAGCATGTTAGTGCTAGCTCCTCCGTTTACGTCTCAAGATAGAGGAGTAAACATCGGGCTCCTGATTTGTCTATTGAGTGTGCTGAGCTTTGCGTCGGTGACTCATTTGCGCGCTCAGCTTGCAGAAAAATACGGTGCAACTTGCACCATGCATTATCAATTTGGTTTTGCGGCGGTTGGATTTTTCATTTACTTACTGGTTGCAGGCCCCGATGTACCAAGCCTGTTACTAGTGATTCACCCTTCTTGGTCGTTACTCTGCATTATCGTGCTAGGTGGCTTTGTATCAGGGCTGGGCTACATCGCATACATATACGGCATAGAGCGTGTTGGTGTTGAAGGCAGCAGTATGGCTTTAAACCTCATCCCTATGTCTGCATTTTTCATCGCTGTTTTGGTGTTTGGCGAACCCATCACACCTTTTAGGACGCTGGCTGCTGGCTTGATTATTGTAGCAATGATGCTGTTTGCAGCATCCAACAAGTCCCGCGGGATGACACCTAAAACAGTTTTAACAAATTAATTTTAAGTATTTATTGGAGTTTCCATGACTAACATTGCCAACGTTACAGAATGGCGCCGCCATTTACATCAGTATCCAGAGTTCGGTACTGAAGAGTTCATAACATCTGAATTCGTAGCGAACAAGCTCGAAGAGTTCGGCATTGAAGTTCACCGCGGTATTGGCGGAACAGGTGTGCTTGGAATTCTGAAAAATGGCACAAGCGATCGCTCGATTGGTCTACGTGCGGATATGGATGCGCTGCGCATTCATGAACAGAACACTTTTTGTCACGCTTCAAAACATGAAGGAGCGATGCACGCTTGTGGACATGATGGCCATACCGCGATGCTACTGGGTGCGGCGCAAGAGTTAGCAACCAGTAAGCAATTTGATGGCACTGTATACTTCATTTTCCAACCAGATGAAGAGCGAGGCACAGGAGCGAAAGCGATGATCGCTGATGGCCTGTTCACTCGTTGGAATATGGATGCGATTTACGCTATGCATAACTTACCGGGTATCCCAGAAGGTAAATTTGTGACTCGTCCAAGCTCGCTTATGGCAAGTGAAAGCAGTTTTGAGATTGTGATCAAAGCGACGGGCGGCCACGCGGCGATGCCACACATGGGAACCGATCCGATTGTTGTTGGAGCTCAGGTGGTCACAGCACTGCAAACCATCGTTTCGCGTAATTTGAGCGCCATTGATGAGACGGCGGTTATCTCGGTGACTAACTTTGTTACCAATGGAACCGTGAATGTGATTCCTTCGCAAGTGACTATTTCTGGTGACACTCGCAGCTTTACCGATCAAGCATTGCATAAAATTGAGAAAGCGATTGAGCGTGTCGTCGCTGGCCAGTGCATGTCAGCAGGTGTTGATTATCAATACCACTTCAACAACAGCTTCTTATCAACGATTAACACGCCTGAAGAGACGGCTCATGCAGTGAAAGCGGCACAAGCGGTTGTTGGTGAAGAGAATGTGAATGGAGCTTGTGAACGCTTCACCATCAGTGAGGATTTCTCGTTCATGTTACGCGAAGTAAAAGGGTGCTATGTGCTAGTTGGGAATGGTGTTGGTGAATGTGGAGGTACTGCTCTTCATAACCCGCATTATGATTTTAACGATAATATTTTGGAACACGGTGTTGGGTTCTGGAAGACGCTTGTAGAGCAACAGTTATCATAACAAGCAGATATCCTTGAGTCTGTATTGCTCATAATGCAACTTAGGCTACTGTAACGAAAACTAACTGTGGCATACTAAAGTTAGCGGCTTTCTGCAAAATTTTGCAATACTTGATGTTATTTATGGTTTGCTAAATTAGGGAGGTCGTTAACTGGCTTTGTTGCGTAATTAAATTTAAAGATAGAACTACCCCGTTTCGCGTATTTCT
>NZ_JBFSUD010000091.1:0-16337 GCF_041467175.1 Vibrio sp. 10N.247.310.24 | reverse complement strand
AAGAGAAGCTGCTTAATAAGCAAGCAAATGATGACAACTACCTTGAAAAACACCGTTTAAGAAGTAAGAAAAAGCGTAAAGAGTTTGAAGAACAACTTTCGATAGCTAATCAAAAAATTAGCAACATAGAAAATGAAAAAGACACACTACTAAAAAAGTATGCCCCTGTAATTGATATGGAGTTACACGCTAACCGCCTGCTTGATGAAGCCACCGAAGAAGCTACTTCGATAAGGTTCCAAGCAGAAGGTGTTTTGTCTGAGACTGAAGAGCTTCGTAACGAAACACGTAAAAAGTTAAACGAAGCTAAAGAAAAAGCGGAGATTATCAAAAACGATGCACGCGAAGAATCTGCGAAAGTGCTTAGCTTCGCAGAAGCTCAAGCCAAAGAAATAGCAGGTAATGCGTACGAAGCAAAGGCCAAAGCTGATTCCTACGAAAAGGCGATTCGTGCGATGCGCAATACAATTGACGGCTATAAAGATGACTACATCATCCCAAATCAGTCTGTTCTTGATGACCTCGCAGAAGAGTACAGCTACAAAGAAGCAGGTGAAGAACTCAAAGTATCCCATAAACGAGTAAAGGCAATGGTAAAAGAAGGTCATGCAGGGGCTTGTGATTATGTTGAAGCTCACCGTAAAACTTATGCAATTCATTTTGCCGTCGATGCTTTCAACGGAAAGGTCGATAGCGCTCTATCTAAAACAAAGCACGACAATTTTGGGAAAATCCAACAAGAAATTATTGATGCTTTTGCCTTGGTAAATCATAACGGTGCTCCATTCAGGAACGCTCGTATCAAACAAGAATACCTAGACGCACGTCTAACCGAGCTCAAATGGGCCGTTGCTGCATTTGAGCTAAGAAAGATCGAAAAAGAAGAAAAGATGCTACAAAAAGCTCTAGAAAAAGCGCGATCTGAATTAGGCCAAGCAAGTGAAGAACAGAGAGCTGTATTTGAAGCACAACTTGCAGAATTAGAAAGCAAGCTACAAGAAGCTGAAGAAAAAGGTCAACGTGCGCTATCAATGGCACAGCAAACTCGCCGAGGGCATGTTTACGTTATCAGCAACGTTGGTAGTTTTGGTGAAGAGGTGTTTAAGATTGGTATGACTCGTCGCTTAGAACCAATGGACAGAGTAAAAGAACTTGGTGATGCTTCTGTACCATTCTCATTTGATGTTCATGCAATGATTTATAGTGACGATGCTCCTTCTCTTGAGAAAGAGCTCCACAAGAAGTTCAACGAGCAGTCGGTTAACAAAATTAACCCAAGAAAAGAGTTCTTCAAGACTACAATAGCAGAGGTTAAACAAGCTGCTGAGCAACAAGGATTACATGAAGTGCATTGGACTCTTAAGGCTGAAGCCGCTGAGTTCCGTGAGAGTTTAGCAATTGCAAAAGAACAGCAAGCAGTAGCGTAAAGGTAGCATTTATGAACGGGTAAACGATGACCTACTTCTGCTACGTAAAATACAAAAAAAGGCGACAGTAATAACTGTCGCCTTTCTAATATCTTGTTACTCAGTTAAAGCTTATTCCCAATCAAGAATTACTTTACCTGACATACCAGAGCGCATCATGTCGAAGCCTTTCTGGAAGTCGTCCACTTTGTAGTGGTGAGTAATGATTGGTGTTAGATCTAGGCCAGATTGGATTAGTGAAGCCATTGTATACAACGATAAGGAAAGTCAATTTAAAACAGACACTTACCACAAAATAAAATTACTAATGGCGACAAACTGGCGACAAACTGGCGACAAATTTTTCTCTCCAAGATAAAAATAAGGTCAACAATAAGCCTATTTCCCGTCTTACTCGTTTCACCATGAGCGCTGTCGTAACAGCTGAACCGACGTGGCCTACGCGTTTATTCTGTTTACTTTGCGCCCATCCACTTACCGCTTCTTCATCAAGCCAAAAGATCAGAGAGCCATAGATAATGAATGCTTGTTTTGTAACGGCGTTTAGGCATAGGGCTACAAGAAGTCGTGGAGGTAGCTGATCAGCTCGAAGGTTCATGGTTTAGTTCCACTAAATTACGCAACAAAGCCCATAACAAGCCAAACTGAAACGTCAATGGTTGGTTTTCAACCTGTATTTTCAGTTCAGAATACGTTGGATAGCTAGTATCGCTCCTCGGCTGAGACAAGTAAATCATCGATAAAATAAAAATCACAGGAAGAAAACACCTAAATTTTTTGATCAAGAATGCTTTTAAATAGAAGTTATATTTTGGTACTGAAACACTAGCAATCATAAATTACCTTATCACTGGCACTCATTATATTAATGTACTTCTCATAATTAAAATAAGCAACGATTCTGTCATCGGTATTAAATATTAACTTATTAATAATATTAATGGTGTCATACAAGTCTTTTCCATCAACACCTGACTCCTTGTAACAATGGCGAACATGTCGGTATTCATCATAGATTGAATTGGCAAAAATTATATTTTCAACTCTATTTTCAGAAAAGTCGTAGTCTAGAATACTGAATGAATAATTAATATATCGAGTAATGAATTCCTCACCAGCATCACTCATAACTAACTGGATCATTACCTCATCAATATCGTCACGTATCTTATTTCCATTTAGGTCCACGCCTAGCAAAGACTGGGTTTTATCTTCAACTAGAGTAGAATTAGATGTAATCCACTCGAGTTGCTCCCCTATATTTTTAATATTGACCACTTGACTAGAATAGACGTTGAAGGAATAAATAAATAACGTTAAAAGCAATAATGTTCGTTTACACATGTTTATAGCGCAATAATAAATAATTACCTATGATATAAAAATAAATGCTAAAAATTAATTAATATTTTTTTATAATTAAATAACAAGTTGTAATAAAAACACAAAAAGGCTTGATACATTGTATCAAGCCTTTTTTCAGATACCACACAACGCAGCACACATAACAATTAATATGACCGTAACAACGAATAAACCATACATCATTGAATCGTCAATATAACTCTTCGATTACAGCCAGAAGCAGCATTTTCTTCAACCTTACAGATCGGGGATGCTTCCCCAAAAGCTTTTTCAATAATACGATTGCCCAACCCAAGTGTCTTTCTCAAATAAACTGTTGCGGATGATGCTCGACGCTGAGAAAGCTTCTTATTGTAGACTTTAGAACCAACATCATCAGTATGCCCTTCAATAACAATCTTCTTGTCTTGGTCAACCAGCTCTAGGTATTGTGCAATCGCTTGTTTGTGCTTATCTGTCAACAAATGCTTATTTGTCTGATAGTTCAATAGAAGCGACATCGACTCTTGGTCAAATGCGCAGGCATCCGTGACATTTATCGCATCAGTTTTAATTATTTTTTTATCTTGAACAATATTTTTTTCTTCAGTTACTTCTACCGATAATACTCCCGGAACTTGAGTGACGACTGTATCTGTCCCTATCAGTGTTTTCGAGATTGTGTATTCTTCAGTATAATTAACGCAATTAGCTACAGCATTACCGGATAAAATAAAAAGCAGAATCGGGATAAGTTTTTTCATATTAATCTTTTAATCTTCCTGTTTCTTCGTTAATAAGGTTCAGAATATATTTATAAACATCTTTACCTTTCTTTGCATGGTAGATATTTTTACGCCCCACGCAATCGCCAAAACCATCATCCTCCTTAACAATATAGTTAACACCGATAACACCCATTGTTACCTTAGTTTTTTCACCTTCAAGAGATGCAGTTTCTCTTTGAAATTTATTTTTACTTTGACCAATTTTTTTTTGTAATTGTTCACAGAGGTTATATTTAGTCACTAATGTTTTCAAGTACTGTTGATACTGAAGAACTGGAGGGCTATCTTTATAATATGTCCAATCAACATTGTGTTTTGATCGATATGCTTTCGTATTTTCTCGATATAATTCATTAGGATAGTTTACTTTATTATCTGAACCATCAGATAAGAAAATAAAAACTTGTTCAGGGTTTCGGTCCTTCATCTTAATTTTATCTGCCTCTTTAGCTGCGGCAATTAAGCCGAGCCAAGACATTGTTCCGCCGCCTGTTGCAGGTTGCAATTTATCCGATTCGACATCACGGATAAAAGTATCATAATTATCAGTGAGTGGGAGGTCCTGTGAGGAATTATACATATAGTCCCACCTCGAAGTTTCTTCCGGCCAATCTTGCACAAACATATTATCAACAATATTTTTAAACGATGCTACAGTATGATCAAAACCTCGGGTATAATCATACAGCTGTACTTTATTAGAATTCTTATCAAATTTAGTGTTGTATGCACTATAAGTAACAAGAGCGATCTTACTTTTTTTATCTTCACCCGTTTTAAACTCTTTTAAATCTTTTACAACTTTAACAATCGTCTCTTTAACTACATCCATCTGTGTTTTAATCGTCCCATTTGTATTCCTCTCTCCCCTCCATGGGTTACTCATTGATTGACTCGTATCAAGAATAAAATATATATCAACAGGTTGAGGTAGAAACTTACGCGTAACAGAACGACCAGAGACTTTAAACTCAGGTTCTACTCCAATTTCATCATGAGTTATCCATGATTTGTGCTCCGTCGTAGCCGCTACAGTGAAATCTGTAAATGGTGACAACTCATTGTTCCTTTGTACACAGCCGTCAGCGTATTCGCATCGTGCTGTTGTAACATCAATTTCAACATCGTTAATATTGTCGGTGACATATAAATCTACCAACAGTTTTGCGTAGTCTTGATCTTCTTGGTTATTACCTCCGGGGTTCGCGATCAAAGCTAAACTGGCAATTTCGGTTGCCTCCTCTAGTTTTGAGTGCGCAAGTAGTCGCTGAGTATAACCTGACGCAAAAGCGAATGTCATAATTAACACTGGTAAGCAAAGTATGAAAATAATACCCGCCACACCTTTTTGCTGAGATAGTTTTGTCATGTCAAATCCTCGCAAAAGAATAGGAGCTAGTCACAATTTTTATAGGCTCTCCTCTAACCGCGCCAATTATATTAAAAGGGGTTTCATAACAGAGGGACAAGTGATATAGAGGTAATCGCCGATTACGAGTTGTTGTAGGTAATAGCTCTTTTGCATGTTCAAAAGTGATTCCTTGCAAGTTCTGAAAATTGCAGTCATCTCTTCTCCCTCTGAATTGTTCATTGAGAGTCACCTTCGATTCCCCTTCTTCAATTGATATTTGGGCGACACGCATACCTAATTTTGACTCATCAAAATCGGGGATCATTCTTTTCAGAGAACTTTTGGCGATATCATAAAATTTTGTAATTTCAGTATCACAATACTTACCTTCAAAACCGCACATATCAAGTTCACCGGTATATAATTGGCGTCGCTCACTTAAAATTGTCAATAAGGAATAGTTAGCCCTATCTAACTGTCCTTTTTTATTAATTGCTAATGTATAATTTATGTGGATAGCCAATAATGAACTAAAAAAAACCAAAACTAGTGCTAGCTCGACCATAAAAGCACCCTGCTGTTTTTTCCTAATTTCCACAACTAGCCCCTTTTCCAACCTTAAATGTACAGCGCTCGTATTCTTGTACCGCGACGATCTCTCTTCGGATATTCATCTCAGGTAATACGAAATTAAACAGTGGTTTATACGTAAATGTCAGTTGATAAATAGCAAGTGGCATATCAATAGAATTATTATTATTGCTTCCTATTTTTACACTTGAACATTCATCAATAGGCCTACCGGTTTTATTGCAGCTAACAAAATCAGCCATATTCTTAAAATAATAGATTTGACTCACAATAGACGAACGTTCGACGACTATACTCCAGAGCGATCCGCCACTTTCATTCAATGAATCTGTTATTTCTTGGTTATAATCCACAGTTTTAGAGTTACTCGAGTTACCTTGCTTTTTACTCCTCATAACAGCAGAAGTTAAAGCGTGATCCGTTACACCCATCGAATAAGTTAAAACTGAAAGATCGAACCAAGTAAACATCATCATAATTAACAAAGGTAAGCCAAGTGCAACTTCGACAGTTAAACTGCCTCTTTGTTTACGTTTCAAAGCTCTAAATACCTTTTCTTGGTATAATCGACCACAAACGCTCCTTTTGTATCCATATTTTGCAAAAACGATTTCGCATCATTAATGTTATCGAATTCACCAATACAATAACGTTTCCATAGACCGTGAGTATACGAATACACTTTGCCATAGTTACCTTTAAGATAATTTAAATACTCACTCGGAATAACTTTGTAAGTGGCTAGTACTTGAATGCGATAAATTGAAGGTGTTTTTGGCTTTAGATTGTTTATATTTAACACTGAGCGCTGAACAACAGGTTGCTGATTTTTTTTGGCAACAATGCTTGGTTCCACTTTATTAACTTCCTTGCGTTTAGGTTTACTTGCGACCTTGACTAATTTTGACTTAGACTCGGCTTTCTTTTTAGCAATAGGCTTCACTGACTTCATTAACTTAGCAAGTTTTTCTCTCGCTTCTTGCTCATTACTGCTGTATTTAAGAACCTCAAGCACAACATCTGGCCTATTTGCTCGTGTAGAAGCTAACATCAGATTCGAACGTACTTTTTCATCATTAGGGTTTGAGGCAAATAAGCCGTATAATATTTCCATAGCTTGTTGATGCTCACCCTGAAGCATTTTTACAACAGCGATATTATTATTTGCTTCACGGTCTGAGGCACCATTTTTTTTGCTGGTCTCAAAACTGTCTACCGCCAAATCATACTGTTTTTGTTGAGCAAGGATTTTACCGTTCAACAAAAAGAACTCCCCCTTACTTCCACCTTCATCTAGATATTCTTCAAGATAATTTTTACTTGCTTCGTAATTTAGTTTTAAATATTCAAGTTTCGCTAAAGTAAATATCACTTCAGGTTCATCTAAATCACCTTTTTTATAGGTACTGATATAGAGCTCGGCGGACTTTTTATCTTTCTTATCTAGATAAAGCTCAATAAGCTTTACTTTATAACTAGGTACTTCGACCAAGTTCGTCTTGTAAAATTCGATTAGTTGTTCTGATTGTCCAGATTTAGTCAATAACCTTTCTTTAGTCACTAGTTCATCATTAATAGATGAACAACCAACAATCAGTAACAAGATTAATACTTGTGCCAATATATATTTCACTAACCTAACATCCTCATAATTCCTGGAGCTGCAATAAGAATAACTATCGGTATCATAATAAATGCAATCATTGGTACTGACATCTTCGCGCCCATTTTTCCAATTTTCTCTTCGAGTTCTAACATATTAATCTCTCGGATATCGGAAGCGAGTGACGCAAGGACAGTACCAACCGATGACCCATATTTTAAACTTTGTGTTAACGTCATTACGAAACTTTGAGCTTCTGTTGTTGGAACCAAATCATAAAATTCTGATAATGCCTTATCAAGACCGACAATTTTTGCTCTCTCTGACGTTTTTTGCACCACAAATGCTAAATTTTCATCCACCATTTTTAGTTCATTTGAGAGATATTCTAAACTTGCTTCTAGGGTCATTCCCGTATGGACGCAAACATTCATAAGATCTAATAGAAAGGGCAAGCGACTGCTAATATGGCTTATGTTTGACTTACCTCTCGATGCTATATAAATATCTGGTGCTATCACGAAAACCAGCAATGAAATGCTCGCCGCCATAAATGAATACAACATATCTATTTTGCCATTAAAATACATATAACCGATGGTTACTATACAAAAAAGCACAGGTAATATTTTTAATAAATAGTACACCTGAGAGAAAAAATCGTTATGTATCCCCGCTCTTACTAGATTTGCTTTAACCTCTTCTCGGTTAAAGGCTAGTTGAGAGGCGAATGCTAATATCTTTTCTTTCAATGAAACTTTTTCTTGTGTTGAACCAATGATTCTTTTAGTTGATATATTTGCTTTTGTGGTATCAAAAAATTTAAGTATGTAGTAAGCCGAAATAAAAGATACGATCAAACCTAAAATAATAAAAACTATCTTTAACGGAGTAATGTCCATTATTTAACACTTCTTAAAATCATATAAATAAGGAAGAAACCAATCATCTCACTTATTAGAACATAGTAAAAAATCGGCTTCCCCCCCTCTTCAAACATAACAAATTGATAATTTTCAGGACTAGTTAACTTTAATATAAACATAAAAACAACAGGAAGCGCCGCGATGATTTTAGCGGAAGATCGAGCTTCAGAAGTCAACGCATTTTTCTTTTTCTCTATTGCACGAGCTTCAAACATAATCCGATTAATACGGTTGATAACATTTTTTAACTGTCCACCACGACTTAAATTAATTCTAATTGTAGATGCGAAAAAAAAATATTCTACATATGGAAATGTAGATGCACTTCTTGCAAGTACATCATCTGGGTCCTCGCCTATCAAAAGGCGCTCAGACATTTTTTTAAACTCTTTGCCTACTTCGTTATCTAGTTGAGTTCCTACATATTCAAAGGCGTGAACAATACTTTGACCAGACGATAGAGCACCAGAAAGAATGTTCAAAGCATCTGGGAAATTATCTTTAAATTTTTTCTCCCTTAGTCCACTTAATTTTAAGATAAACATAATGAATAAAATCGGAATTAATCCCAACCACACTTTCCAATATTCTAGGCGAAGAAACCAGTCGTTGATGAAGTAAACAGCCACAGACGAGATTGACATAAACAACAATAATTTAGAACCTGCATTAGGGTTTAACAACTTGTTAAATTGTTTATACTTATCTCTTAGTTTCTTCTTGTAGCTGATATCGAAACTTTCAGAGTCAATCACGGTACGAGAACCACTTACCCCTTCAAAAGTCCCGGATTCATCGATTATCGCTGTAATTTGGCGCTGTTTTTTTGTGTGAGCGATCGCAAGGCCTATAGCCAACACAACCCAAGCAAGTATCATCATCACCATCATGAGAACAACTCCTGTAATGCTCCATCCAAACCAAAAAACTTGGCCCTTTCATAGATCACAGAGCGCTTAGAAAGCCCTGGAGTTCTATATTCACCAGCAATTTTTCCATCAATCATACCGCCCGTATTTTCATAACGGAAGATATCTTCCATCACGACATTATCACCTTCAAGACCGACGATCTCGCTAATAAACAGTATCTTGCGGCTACCATCGTGAAGACGGCGGACTTGAACGATCAAATCAACCGCACTGACTATTGTTCTGCGTATCGCTTCCAAGGGTAAGCTTGCGGTTGCCATCATCACCATACTTTCAACACGCGCAATGGCATCTCTTGGGGTATTTGCGTGAAGTGTAGACATAGAACCGTCGTGGCCGGTGTTCATCGCTTGGAGCATTTCAAATGCTTCACCACCACGACACTCACCGACAATGATTCTATCAGGACGCATACGAAGCGCGTTGATCACTAAGTCACGAGCCGTGATTTCTCCAGTACCTTCCACACTAGCTTGGCGGGTTTCTAATCTAACAATGTGCTCTTGCTGCAACTGGAGCTCGGCCGCATCTTCTATCGTTATGACGCGCTCGCCTCCACCAATGAACCCAGACAAAGCGTTAAGTAATGTCGTTTTACCAGAACCAGTGCCGCCAGAAATTAGAATATTACACTTACAGTGGCTCGCTATTGATAACAATTTTGCCATCTCTACCGACAAAGCACCAAACTCAACCAAGTTCTCTAGCTTTATTTTTTGCTCTTTAAATTTCCGTATTGAAATAGACGTTCCGTCAATGGCCAAAGGTGGAATAACAATATTTACACGGCTACCATCTTCTAAACGAGCGTCACATAAAGGCTTAGACTCATCGATACGTCGTCCAACATTGGACGCGATTCGTTTTGCTATTGTGTTGAGCTGTTTTTCATTTATAAACTGAATGAGTGACTTTTCAACTTTACCGTTAATTTCAATAAAGATATCAGCGGGTCCGTTAATCATAATATCCGAAATATTATCATTATCAACGAGAGCTTGAAGTGGTCCTAGTCCTTTAAGTTCATCTAAAAGTGCCTTAACTAAATCCATTCGTTTCAAGTTACTAATTTGAAGTTGCTTGCGTTCGATTAAGATATTAACAGATTCTTTTAGCTGCCCTTCCAACTCACCACTATCCACGTCAACCAAAGATGCCGCATCTAATGCGTCGAATATTTCATCACGTATCTCAATATAGACTTCTTTTAACTGATTCATTTCTTATTAAACCACTTTAATCTAGATGCTGGTTTCACCTTTTTACCCGTCAGGCTATTAATCATAAGAGAAATTGCAGGTGCAAGCTTTGTTTTAGTTAAACTATGAATTCCTTGTTGAATTACCAGTTTTTCTAAATTGGCTTCGTATGCAATATCGATCGTATTTTTGGCTTTAATCTTGTCTTTGGCACTCTGCAAAGAGACCATGTAATCTTTTTGTGAGCGAGTCATTGAAAAAATGATCTGATGCTCTGACTTCCCAAGCTTTTTCTTAATTGTGTTATAAGCCCGAAGAGAAGCAACTGAAGGTTCACATACAACATAAATTCTATGATATCTGTGTATAAGTTCCTCAGAAGGCAACTCTTCCAGTGCATTAAGGGGGATTGAGTCAACAATAAAGTTGTACTGGTCAATTAACTCATTGGAAATACGATGCAATGAATCGGCATGATCATTAAGACATGCTGGACTTTTATCTAACATCAAATAATCTAACTTGTCTTTAACCGAATAGACGTAAGTAGCCGCGATTGCCGCATCCAACTCAGATTGGTTAAGGTCAATACTACTCAGCTTAGATTTAAGGCCTTTAACGCCTAAGAAAATATCCGAGTTCAATGCCGTTGTGTCATGCTCTACCAACAAGGTTTTCAAGCTAGCTTGCTGGCTTAAACTATGGCATAAATACGAACTAATGCTTGAAAGGCCAATCCCCCCCTTACTGCCAAGCAAAAGTACACGCTTAGCTACTCGTGATTTTTTCTTATTGACTGTAGTGCTACTATCCAGTGTTGGGGTCTTAATTGCACCAAGCAAAGCATCGAGATCTTCATCCCAAAGTACATAATTCGCACCAAGAGCCAAGACCCTATCACGCATTATTATAGAATCTAAACAACTCAACACAATTAACGTGATGCTCACATCTAAACGAGAGGATATCTCTGAAATCTCACTAATCACATCGTGGCTTTCACGTAAATCCAAAATAACATTTTTAACTTCTGAATCCGTTTCATGCCAACTATCGTCGTCAATATCATCAACTTTTAGAGGTGTTACAAACCCTTCAATAGCGTAAAGTTCATCAATTGCATTCAAGAGTTCTCTATCATCAGAGACGACTAAATCGACATTGTTAACTTTAGACTCTAGCTTTGATGACGACGTTTTAAATAGGTTATCTAAGTCCATACTATTCTTTGCCTAATGCAGGGGTTGTTAAACTTAATCGACGGTTATATTCTAATGAACAACCAAATGAATAGTTATCGATATTCCCAAAAGAAATCGAACCGCAATCCCCTCCCTCAACAACATGATACTTTGCGACAATACTAATATCCTTCCCTTCGCTTATCGCATTTAAATTGAACCGTAGTTTATGAATCCCCAAGTGTTTAATCTTTATAACAAATTCGTCTATAAATAAGCTTTCATCTGTATTATATTCAATAACGTAAGTTGACTTAGGATGCTTACGATTAATCTTATCCACAAATTCTAACGACTTTTCCATAGCTTTTTGTTTATTTACAGCCGTGAATTCAAAATTTTCTTCAAATGTGTTTACTACGGTTTCGTTTTCAGGATAAGCAACGCTACAACCGGAAAGAGCCAAGCTAAATAAAGTAAGATAAATGATATTTTTTAAGTTCACACACATTAGTTAAACCCTCCAGCATTGATTGTTGATTCCAATTGCTCGTCATCGACATCAGATAGGTCTAATCGAAGTAAACGCTCTAAGTCACTGGTACGTTTAAACTTAGGTAACTTAATTTCAGATTCTTTTACAGGATCGACGAGATTTACGGTTGCAACAATAATCAACTCAGTTTTCCGACGTTCTGTATTAGATTTGCTAAACAAGGCACCAAGAATAGGAATATCTCCCAGCAAAGGAATTTTGCTCAAGGATTCTTGTTCTTCAGAAGTCAGTAAGCCAGCTAACACGAAGCTTTGACCATCTTTTAATTGAACGGTTGTCTGCGCTTTTCTTGTTCTTAAAGAAGGGACACTTACCAAACCAGAATTTACGCCGTTAGTTTTATCAATAGAGCTAACTTCTGGTAGCAACGATAAGCGGATGTTTTCCGAATCCGTCACTTTTGCCACCATGGAAAGTTTTACACCGTATTCTTTATAGGTGATCGACACCCCGTCATTATCACGTACTGCAATTGGTATTTCTCCACCAACCAAGAAACTAGCGGATTCGCCCGAAATCACTGAAAGATTTGGCTCAGCTAATATCTGACCTATATTATCGTTGCCACTTGCTGAGATAACTGCGACTATGTCTTCTGCTGTAAAGTCCAAAATGCTATTAACAAAGGCACCTGCAGAACCAATACCTTTTCCATTTGATTCAGCATAGGAAACACCTAGCTCGGTCAAAAAGGAACTCGAAACCTCGGCTACTGTTAGTTTCACGTTAATTTGTTCTGTCGTCAGAACTTTTAGATTATTAATGATGTCTTGAAAGACATAAGTTGCAGTAAAATCCAATGCATCGACAGATTCGCCATTTGCACCAGATAGCTCAAATGTATGTCGTTTTTTACTCTTTTTCATCATCTCACCAACAAGACGATAAACATTAGCTTTTACTTCTTCACTACTGACCACACCATCAAGTACAACTTGTTCGCCAATATTCGTTAACTTTATATTTTCATCAGGGTAGCGAGCAACTAAAGTTTGCTTTAGAAGCCTAAGGCTCTTATTAACAACTACTTCTGCATTATAAATCTCATTGCCAGCTCTATCGTAGGCAATAATAGAAGTGGCACCTCGACCTATGCCATATATAACGAGTTTACCGTTCGCAATAATTTTGTAATCAGCAATTTGCGAGTTAGCAACAAATACAGTATCAATATTTCGTTTGATATTGATTGTTTTAGCACCACCCTGGTCCAGACTTAACAACTCACTGGCATAACTCGGTAAAGCGAGGAATATGGATAACAAGACGGAAACGGGTAAAATTTTATTTGTGGTCACAACTAGTTTCCCCTTAACTGACGAACACCAAACCGATGCTCAATAAGATCGCTGCTTTTTACTGATAGATATCTATGTGCCAGTTTAGCTGGCACTAAAGTTATCGCGCCAATCTTCTGCGCCATCTCTAACTTGAGTACTTGTTTTACTGTTAAGGCAATGATGAGGCTGTGTTCTTTATCTTCATCCTCTTCATCATTAGATTTAACAACTTGCAACACTCTTGCGCCATCAATGATGACATTACTGGTCAAGTTATTGATATCCGAGTAACCATGTTCGAGCAAATTGGACTCCGATGAAGTCGTTGCAACAAAACTAACTCGATCTTGTGGTTGAATTGGCAGGGCTTCAACGATACTACTGCCGCTTGACGTGTAATAATAAGGCACTTCATTTTCACTTAATGACAAATACATATAGTCTTTATCACCAGGGTTTGAAAAATAGCCAGCATTCAAAACCTGACCGGCTTCAACATCAGTAGACCACAACGCACCAGTTTGAATATTAACATCAGAGTATGGGGTATAGCCTCTGGCTTTAAGGGTTGTTTCCGGAAGACTTTGAATATCTAGCAGTTGTTTTTTAACGACAGAAGCTTTTGTGACATCGTTATTCAAAAATGCAACATCAACCATTCTAATCTTTTCTTTTTCAACAACAACGTCTTCTTCCTGGGAAAATAAATTATCACTAACAAAAAAGAGGACCAAAAATAGAGAAATTGCAACAAATAGAAACAGTATCGGTCTGTTCATAATTAGGACAACCTTAAAAGGAGGGAGCCACCTCCCTCCTGTTGATTAAAATTATTATTAATTTACGGATTAACCAGGATCTTTAGCACCAGCTTTAGGAGCAGGATCTTTAGCACCAGCTTTAGGAGCAGGATCTTGAGTACCCGGCTTAGACGCTCCACCACTTAGGCTTGATGACACAGTATTCATCGCCCCCTCCATCGCTCCCTTTAAGGTGCCCGTTTGAAATATGCCTAATAAGATTGCAGACATAGCAACCGCAATAATTGCGTATTCAACTGCAGTAACACCACGTTTATCTAACTTAAACTTAGTACGGATTTGGCGAATCTTGGAATTGATATTTAAAAGCATGTTTACCTCTATTGGTTAAAATATTCATCCTTCGAATGAATACACGAAACTTACATTATCAAATTAATTCAAACCAATTAAGATTTTTTATAGAAATATAACTTTAACTTATACAATAAGATGCAATCGATTACATTAATTACTAATATGATTTTTAATTGATAAATGGCTCTCACCGTCATATTATTTGCATTATGACAGAATTCAAAATATTTTTATCTATCGCAATAGCTATATGCAACCTTGTTGTTTTTTACAATGACATTCGTTTCAGAACTGTTAAACACAGGTTTGTCATCATCATTATCATATTGGGAGTTATCAGTTTAGTTTTTTCCAATAATGTCATATGGCAAATAGCTTCCTCATTCACTATTTTTTGTGTGTTTTTTATACTTTGGATAGTGAATATAATTGGGGGAGGAGATGTAAAATTGATAGGAGCACTATTTATAGGTATTGCTCCTGAGTACTCAATTATTGCCTTAGCGACAGCGGGGATTTTAGGTGGCGTTCAGATATTGTTGATGTGGGTATCCTCTCTAATTACTCATAAGGACCCTTTTTCTAATGGTATTCCCTATACAATCCCCCTAGGACTATCAGGTTGGTTTTTCTTTACCCTGTCGCTAATATAGCGACAGGGTGATTCAATTTACTAGGTTGCAACACCACTAGTATTATCAATTAAAGATATTGGAAATCAGCGTTTTCAAGCGCTCCAGTTCTATTTTTTGCGCAGCCTCTTCATTACACCAGACATACATCTCAATGTTTTTTTTCAATAACCTTCGATTAAAAACCTGTTTCCCTACCGCCCAACTAGGGCAGATAACAAAAGTGTTCGCGGCATGCAACTCATTAATCATTAGACGTGATGATGAAGTTGTAAGCCAACTCTTCACATTCAACGTATCAACTCTAGCCGAACTTAATAACACCTCGGCTTCACGCCGAGTCAAAGAGCTACAAAATACAACTCTTTCAGGGAAGCACTCTTCTGGCACTATAGAAATATCACATGCCAAAATATATTTTACACGATTTAGTGAAAATAGTTTTCCATCTGAATCCAGTACTTCCCCTACTCCAAATATCAAGTCATAGTTATCCTTATTAACTTCATCGATGTTACTAAAACCAGTAATAGCAAGCTCTACCTCATTATATGTTCTAAATGTGTTAATGACTTGAGCTACCAACTCAGGATTGAAAGAATCAGATATAGCAATTGAGTATTGTTTGCATATATCTATTCCCTCTAGATCTTCAAACAATTTCTCGTGCATAAACATAGTTTTATTTACATATTCAAGTAAAACCTTCCCGTGACGTGTTAACCCAAAGCCACCCTTTCTATCAAAGATAGTCGCGCCAATTTTACTCTCTATTTTTTTGATATGCTGTGACACAGCCGGTTGTGTCAAATAGAGACTTTCTGCAGCAGCTGTAAAACTGCGGTGTCTTGCTACGTGGGAGAATGTACGCAAATACTTTACATCAATACTTCGATTTGAGACTTTCATTAAACAAACACCTTAGATTCACCTAGTTCCAATAATTATAATTTTTATTTTTATGTATCCATGCAGAGATAAATGCGGTTAGGAGCCAAATTAGTTACCGCAAAAACTCAGCGCATATATTACGTGTTCATCTCATACAGATACATATGCAACCACATGCTATGCAGTCAGAATTTCATCGCAGTTTGATTTGATTTACCACCTATAAGTAACTGTTATATAATTTATTTTTCATCGTGAAACAATTCGTTTAAAAACTTGATTTACAGGTAAATACGTCCTTATTACCAACATTCAAAGTCCTTTTTGACAACCATAAATTAGGGTATTCACACTAATATAGTCCTATACTGTATAAAAATGAAAATTTTGGTAACCCTTTATTTACAAGCTGTATTAATCGAATAATAAATAACAATCCATTATAGATATATAAACCATATTTATGGCTTTGTTGCGTAATTAAATTTAAAGATAGAACAACCCCGTTTCGCGTATTT
>NZ_JBFSUD010000090.1:0-16432 GCF_041467175.1 Vibrio sp. 10N.247.310.24 | reverse complement strand
CCCGACCCTCTGGTCCCAAACCAGATGCGCTACCAAGCTGCGCTATTCACCGAGATATCTAACTGGCTGATTGCCTGTCGATGAAGCGTATAATACGGATTCTGAGTTTATCCGCAAGGGCTTTTTTCACTCTTTTTTACAATATCGAATCGTTCGAACAAAAGACGTACAAGTGAAATGCCAATGTGACGAAAAACACACAGTTACCAACAAGTATTTAACTTATGAAACAGGATTGATCCAGATCAGTGAATTGATAACACCAGTTAATACACTAACTCGTGTCATATAACTTTGAGGTATACACATGGACTTTTGGCTAGAACTCCTATTTGGTAATGCGGTGGGGCTATCTTCAATGATAGTAATATTCGGGGCTCTGGGTCTCATGATGTTCTATGGAGGCTTCTTCATCTACAAAGTTATGACTGAAAAATCTCCTCACTAGAATCGCTCAGCCTAAATCATCTACTTTTAAGTATCATTTTCTTTAGGTAGATGTAAAAACGCTTTGCACCGGAGCCGACTTATTGTCTTCTCCGGTTTTTTCATTTTTAAACCCGGCCTCAACTTAGGTATACTTACCTTATCCTTATCCAACTTGAGATACACACTATGTCTCATGATGACGACTTAGATCTATTCCAAGAAATGATGGGCGATGTTAAACGTATCGACCATGACACCGCCGAACACCAGAAAGTACACCGAGTCACAGAATCTCACCTTGCTAAGCGTGAAGCCGCTATGTGGCTGTCTGACGACGAGAAAGACTACTTATCATTAGACTACTCTCCAATGATCAAACCTGACGATGTCATTGCTTATAAGAAAGATGGTGTACAAGAAGGCGTATACAAAAAGCTGCGCTTGGGCAAGTATCCAATTCAAGCCAAACTCGACCTTCACAGGAAAACACTGAAAGACGCTCGTAACGAAGTACTCTCATTTTTACGCCAGTGTTTAAGAATGGATGTTCGCACCGTTATCATTGTCCACGGTAAAGGTGAGCGTTCGAATCCACCAGCAATGATGAAAAGCTACGTGGCAAATTGGCTAACACAGATTAACGATGTTCAATGTGTACATTCTGCTCAGCAATTTCATGGTGGTACTGGCGCGGTCTATGTCATGCTCAGAAAGAGTAATGACAAAAAGCTAGAGAACAGAGAGCGCCATCAAAAGCGCAGCAGTTGATAAGTTGAGATAAATAATTAAGCTAATAGCGGTCTTGCATCAAGAGCGATATTTCGTGCCTAGACTCACACCAAGTGCTAAAATTGTCCTCAGTTAACGAATCCCAGCTCAAAGCAACTATTCAGAGGTTGCTTTTTGTTTATCTATATTTCCGTTGTGAAACGCTAAGAGAATATCATGTCACAAGAATCCCAAGCTAAACGCCTTAATAAATACATCAGTGAAACTGGTTTTTGCTCACGCCGCGAAGCCGACAAACTCATTGATGCTGGCCGAGTTACTATTAACGGTAAGATCCCTGAAATGGGTACTAAAGTCTTGCCTGGTGATGATGTTGAGATCGACAATAAACCAGTTCGTTCAAGAGAAAAGCCGATCTACATTGCTCTTAATAAACCAACAGGTATCACCTGTACTACTGAGCGTGATATTCCAGGCAACATCGTCGACTTTATAGGTCACCACAAGCGTATATTCCCTATTGGTCGTCTAGATAAGCCTTCTGATGGTCTTATCTTCTTGACCAACGATGGCGATATCGTAAACAAAATCCTACGTGCAGGTAACAACCACGAGAAAGAATACGTGGTTCGTGTAGACAAACCTATTACGACTGAGTTCTTGAAGCAAATGGGCGCTGGCGTTCATATTCTCGATACTGTTACCTTGCCATGTAAGGTAGAGAAAGAGACCAAGTTCTCGTTTCGCATCACATTAACGCAAGGCCTTAACCGTCAGATTCGCCGTATGTGTGAAGCGCTCGGTTACGAAGTATTTAAGCTACGCCGTGTTCGTATTATGAACATCTCATTAGACGGTATTCCTAACGGAAAATGGCGCTACCTGAGCGACGAAGAGATTAATGAAATCTTGGCGATGTGTGAAGGCTCAGTAAGTACTGAAGATGCGTCAAAAATGAACGCGAAAGGTCAACGAATTCGTAAAGCAACTGACGCGAAACTTTTTGATAGCCGTGAAGAGAACCAAACTTCAACAGCGCGCCGTAATCAAAACGAGAACCGTACTCGCACTTACCGCGGTAACAATGCGGATGAATTCCGTCATGCGCCTAACTCAAAGCGTGGCCGTAACTCATCGAACGGTGAAAGCGGTGGCGGTGGCAATACCGAAAACTGGAAATCAAACTCTCGTTCAGAGCGTTCTAATTCAGATAAAAACCGTTCGGATCGCAATCGCACAGATCGCGACAATAACGAACGTCGAAGCGGTAAACCGACAGACCGTAGTCAAGATTCAAACAGGCCGAACAAACCTGCACCGAAACGTGTTGGTGGTACTTTAGGTTTGAAGAAATAGTCAGAATCCTTTCAAACGGGACTGCCGATAAAGAAACGCCCGCTAGATTAGTCTAGCGGGCGTTTTTATTTGTGATCATGTACGTTTATCGTTATGGAAAGCACAAGCTACAGGCATAGTTCAGCAAACTGACCACGCGTAAGTAGTACTAAGTCTTTCGGATCTAGCTCGATCTCTAACCCTCTCTTCCCTGCACTCACACATATCGTTTCAAAATCGGTAGCGCTGGAATGAACAAAGGTAGGTAATGCTTTTTTCTGACCAAGAGGACTGATTCCTCCCACCACATAACCTGTCGTTTTCTGAGCAATATCTGGATCAGCCATCTCTGCTTTTTTACCTTTCGCTGCTTTAGCTGCAAGCTTAAGGTTTAACTTCTGGTCAACAGGAATAACAGCTACCGCCAAATCTTTCGCCACACCATTCAAGCTGAACAACAGAGTTTTGAATACACGTTTGGGATCTTGACCAAGCGCTTCGACAGCCTCTAATCCATAATTCGTGTTATTTGTATCATGATGATACTGATGCACACTGTGAGCGATTTTCTTTTTCTTGGCGAGATTGATTGCAGGGGTCATAACAAATCCAAACGATAGATAAACAAAAAGCGACGCCGAGGCGTCGCTTTAGTTAAATTTATCATGGTGCTAGAGTCAATCTAATTTAGCACCTAGTGATTCAATTAACTGGGTTCAATTACTTGTAAACCATTTGACCTGAAGGCGCGTACTTGTTCACATCAACAGGGCTGTTTGCTTCTAGGTACTCTTTTAGTACTTCAGCGTCAACAAAACCTGTGTTCACAAAGCCAGGGTGATCAGACAGTTTAGGGTAACCGTCACCGCCAGCAGCGTTAAAGCTTGGTACCGTAAAGCGGTATGTTTCATCTAAACGAAGCTGCTTGCCACCGATGAAGACATTCGATACTTCACCGTCAGCGACAGTCATAGAAATACCTGCAAACTGTGCATAAGCACCTGAATCAACAGGTTTAGTCGCCACTACGTTTAGGTAATCTAGAACTTCTTTACCAGTCATATCAGTGTAAGTCAGGATGTTTGCAAAAGGCTGTACTGTTAGTACATCTTTGTACGTCACATCGCCGGCTTCAATTGAGTCACGAACGCCACCAGAGTTCATCACAGCGAAGTCTGCTTTTGCACGCTCCATGTGAGAAGTCGCAATCAAACGACCCAGGTTAGTTTGTTGGAAGCGAACTACGTTACGGTCACCTTCAAGCTTGCCATTTGTCTCAGCGATTTGAACTTCTAACTGAGCTTGGCCCTGTTCTTGGAAAGGACGTAGGAATTCAAGCAGCTCTGGATCTTGTGCGATTTCATCTTGAATAAGAACGCGTTGCTTCTTGCCGTCAATCTTAACTTTCTTCTTAAGGTTAACGGGAACCAAGTCGTAGCTCACCATCTCTAGTTCGCCATTACGGAATTCGTAATCAGCACGGCCTACGTACTTGCCCCACTCGTGAGCTTGAACGATGTAAGTACCGTTTTGAACGTCTGGTTTACACTCATCACCCGGCTTGAAGTTTTGCTTCGCAACGTTAGGGCCTTCCATACATACAGGCTCTTGAGAGTGACCACCAACGATCATATCTAGATCGCCTTCATTTAGGTAACGAGCTAGTGCTACATCACCCGGAGCATTAACACCACGCTGACCATTTTCGTAGTGACCCATGTGAGTCACAGCGAAGATAAGATCGGGTTTTTCTGTTTCTTTAAGTTCAGCGATCAGTTTCTTCGCTTCTTCTTTAGGGTCACGGAAATCGATACCAGCAATAAATTCTGGGTTACCAATTTTCGCAGTATCTTCAGTCGTTAGACCGATAACAGCAATTTTGATACCTTGCTTTTCAAACATCTCGTAAGCTTGGAATTTACGCTCGCCTGTCGCTTTGTCGTAGATGTTTGCAGATAGCATTGGGAAGTTTGCCCAGTCGATCTGTTTTTGCAGTACGTCTAGTGAGTTATCGAACTCGTGGTTACCTAATGCCATTGCATCGTAACCAATTTTATTCATACCTTTAAAATCAGGTTCTGCATCCTGAAGGTCTGACTCTGGTACACCAGTGTTGATGTCACCGCCAGATAGAAGCAACACGCTACCGCCTTCTGCTTCAACTTCTGCACGAAGTTGGTCAACAAGCGTTTTACGTGCAGACATGCCGTATTCGCCGTATTTGTTCTGCCAAAAACGACCATGGTTGTCGTTCGTATGCAGGATAGTTAGCTTATAAGTTTCGTCTTGGTTCCAATCATGAGCTGATTGAGACGCACATCCAGCCAAAGTAGCTAGGATTGCAGCACTTAGTGCTGTCTTTAGAATAAGGCGTTGCTTCATTGTCATACCTTTGAACTTTTTAGGGGAATCCACTGCTTTCTATAATCCATTGCGACTCCTTGTCTGGAGTTCGAACAATAAGACTTCAACATGACTAATCTTAAATTAACATTCTAAATGTAACACGATGATTTCATATTTATGTCGAATTGGTCACGCATGAATCAACAGTTAAGTGTAACAAAATTATGAGATTACACTCAAACTTCCCCTGCATCACAGGCAATCGTTTACTTATAAAGTGTGATGAATGTCAGCAATTCACTACAAACAGGACAGACCTCACACACCTATACCGCTTTCTTAGGGAATCAGAGGCTCTGTTAACAAGGGGTTAATCGCCTATCGTGGATTGACGCACTGCAAAACAAGTTCGTGAACAGCCAGACAGACAGCTTAGTCATAGCCCAAATAGGCCGAGGCTTCGGTGAACTAAACGGATGTTCCATTAAAAAACGCCCAACTCTAAGAGTTGGGCGTTTGTCTATTACAATCAAATAACGAGTTAACACTCTCTAGTTAATACTAGTGACTTAACATCAGATAAAACTATTTGATTTCGATGTGCTCGAAGCCTTTGATAAGGTCATCAAGTGCTTTCATCTGCTTCAAGAACGGTTCTAGCTTATCTAGCGGTAGAGCTGATGGGCCATCACAACGAGCTTGATCCGGGTTAGGGTGAGCCTCAAGAAATAGACCAGCAATACCCGTCGCAATGCCCGCTTTAGCTAGTTCAACCGTTTGCTCACGACGACCGCCAGATGCAGCACCTGATGGATCACGCATTTGAAGCGCGTGAGTCACATCAAAGATGATTGGGCTACCGTTTGATGATTTCTTCATCACACCAAAACCAAGCATATCAACTACTAAGTTGTCATAACCCATGCAAGAACCGCGTTCACAAAGAATGATGTTCTCGTTGCCACACTCAGCAAACTTATCAACGATATTACCCACTTGATCTGGGCTCATGAACTGAGGCTTCTTCACATTGATAACCGCGCCAGTCTTAGCCATTGCTTCAACAAGATCAGTTTGACGAGCAAGGAACGCTGGAAGCTGGATTACATCAACCACATCAGCAACAGGCTGAGCTTGCGCTTCAGTGTGAATATCAGTGATGATCTTCACGCCAAAGGTATCTTTCAGCTCTTGGAAAATTTTAAGACCTTCTTCCATGCCAGGACCACGGTATGAGTGAACTGAGCTACGGTTTGCTTTGTCGAAAGACGCCTTAAATACATAAGGGATACCCAACTTCTCTGTTACTTTCACGTAGTGCTCACAGATCTGCATAGCTAGATCGCGAGATTCAAGAACGTTCATACCTGCAAATAGCGTAAATGGCTTGTCATTAGCAATTGGCATATTGCCAATGTGAACTGTTTTCTGTTCCATCATATTCTCTCTAAATAATTATTAATTAGTGAACAACCACTATCTTTTCGTTCATGACGTTCACTTGAGATTTTAGTAGCTCAGATGCAGGGTCATCTGGGCATTGGTCGATAAAATATTGATAATCCGTAGCAGCGACCTGATGACAGTCTAGCTGCTGATAAATAAAGCCGCGGTCGCGGATTTCATACGGATCATCCGGCACAAACGTTAACGCAAGGTCGGTACACTTCAATGCAAGCGTATAACGCTCTTCTCGAAGCAATGCACTCTTAAGTAACGCTAGCCACTTACCAATAATCGTTGGGTGGTCAGCAACTTCTAAGTGTTCAGCTTTTACCTTAGCTAGTGGGCCATCATGCCCAATAAGCCATGCTCGTAAAGTTTGCACGCCAACGTACTCGCCGTTGTACGGGTTAATGTATACAGCAGCTTGCCCGAACCAACTCACTTTAAGTAAGAATTGAGTTGGGAAAGACACGCCTTCAACAGGGAAGCCTAACTTGCGACCTAGATAAAGAAAGATCGCACCAAGACTCACTGGAATGCCTTTTTTTCTCTCAAGTACTTTATCGATAAATGCGTTTTCCGAAGAAAAATACGCATCTTTATCCCCAGCAAAACCCCACTCATAAAAGAATAGTCGAATAAAGGATTCAAACTTCTGCTGTTCATCCGTTTCGTTAACCAAAGCAAACTCGGCGTCTTTTAACAATCTCGCCAACTCTTGTTCTGCCCAACTGTCTTGAGTTTCTGGGTTAATCGCTTTATTTAAGATCAATGCACCTTCAGCTAACTCTAGCTGGTCAAAGTCTTCATCAAAAAATTCGTACATAGGTAGTTAACCGAAATAAGGAGATAATTAACCGAAAAATGTTGGTGTCTTCGTCATTGCAATTTTACCTGCCATCGCTAACCAGCCAAGCGCACCAAAGAAAGAGAACACTCTCAGTAGCTTGTTTTTACCTAGCTTAAGCGCAAAGAAGCCCAGTGCGATGTAAGCCATAACACAGGTTAGTTTTTCGGTTAACCAGGGTGCTGCTGGTGTAAATGGAATAAAGCCAGTGATAAAAATCAAACCAATACCCGAAAGCAACAGCAATGAGTCATTGATATGAGGGAAACGCTGTAAGAAAGGATGCTTAAGCTTCGGTGAGTTAGCCATCATAAGAGCGAAACGAATCGAAAGAAGCAGTGCGCTTATAGCAATCGTTAATAGGTGAAAATGTTTTAAACCTTCGTACATGGTATTCCTTTATATTTTTATATGTCTTTCGTTAACACGAGCCACACAATACCCGTTAATGCTCTGTATTTCTGCGTTAAATATCTGTATTTCTGCGTTAAATGCATTATCAAGTTAAGTGTATTTTCGAGTTAAAGGTATCAATTTAGCAAGTTCATCATCTATTGCTCACAAGATGATTAACAGCAGCCTATGAACAGTAACGACCCAATGTCACTCGGTCATTACCACCGTAATCTTTCTCTGTCACAACATCGAGATATCCGAGCGCCTGCATAATCTCACGTACAGCTAAACCTTGGTCGTAACCGTGTTCAAACGCTAACCAACCTTCGTTTTCTAAAAAGCTTCGTGCGTTTTCAGAAATGTATCGAATATCTGCTAAACCTTTCTCTTCAGCAACTAACGCTGTGATCGGTTCAAAACGCACATCACCTTGAGATAAATGAGGGTCATTCTTCTCTATGTAAGGTGGGTTAGAGACAATCAACGAGAACTTCACCGCTTCTTTTTCAGAGTTGGCTAGGTTCAAAGGCTCAAACCAACTGCCGTGTAAAAAGGTGGCGTTGGTGATATTTAATCGCTGAGCGTTTTCTGTCGCAAGTTGCTGCGCTTCCGGACGAAGATCAATCCCCGTCACTGGTCGGTTCGGCATCTCAGAGGCCAATGCCAAAGCAATCGCACCTGTACCAGTTCCTAAATCGAGAATCGCACCTTGCTTGCCATACGTTTTGTCTAACGCCACTTCAACCAAACGTTCCGTATCTGGACGCGGGATTAAAGTAGAAGGAGAGACTTTTAACGGCAGCGACCAAAACTCACGTTCACCAACAATATAAGCCACAGGCTCACCGGTTAAGCGACGTTTTAGAAGGGTATTGAATTCGGATTCTTGTTCTGAAGTGAGATACTTCTCAGGCCAAGTCAGTAGGTAAGATCTTGGTTTATCTAAGGCGTGGCAAAGCAGTACCGCAGCATCAATCGAGGGCGATGTGTTATCGCCCTCTTGAAGCTGTACGATTGCTGACTTTAAAGCACTTTCAACCGTATATGCTGACTGCATAGTAATTAGTTGTGCTCAGCAAGTGCTGCTAGTTGATCGGCTTGGTGCTCTTGTAGAACAGGATCAAGCAGGCTTTGCATATCACCTTCCAGAACTTCGTTCAGGCGGTAGATAGTTAAGTTGATGCGGTGATCAGAAACACGGCCTTGAGGGTAGTTGTACGTACGAATACGGTCACTACGGTCACCAGAACCTAATAGGTTACGACGTGTATCTGAAATCGCAGCAGCACGACGCTCTTCTTCAGCTTGAACGATACGAGCCGCAAGAACAGCCATCGCTTTCGCTTTGTTTTTATGCTGAGAACGCTCGTCTTGACACTCTACTACTGTACCTGTTGGTAAGTGAGTAATACGGATTGCTGAATCCGTGGTGTTAACGTGCTGACCACCCGCGCCAGATGCACGGAAAGTATCAATCTTAAGGTCGCCAGCTTTGATCTCTGGCAGATCTGCTTCTGGAATCTCAGGCATAACCGCAACGGTACATGCAGACGTATGAACACGACCTTGTGATTCAGTCTCAGGTACACGTTGTACACGGTGACCACCAGACTCGAACTTCATTGTGCCGTAAACAGCATCGCCACTGATTTTAGCGATCATCTCTTTAAAGCCGCCCTGCTCTGAAACATTGCTGCTCATCACTTCGACGCGCCAGCCTTTTTTCTCGGCAAACTTAGAGTACATACGGAAAAGGTTACCCGCAAAGATACCCGCTTCATCACCACCTGCGCCGGCACGAATCTCTAAGAAACAGTTACGCTCATCGTTTGGATCTTTTGGAATCAGAAGAATTTGCAGCTCATCAGTCAGACGTTCAATGTTCGCTTTCGCATCTTTGATTTCTTCTTGAGCCATTTCACGCATTTCTGCGTCGTCTTCATTTGCCATCTCTTCAGCAGCTTCTAAATCTTCTTGAGCTTGCTGGTATGATTTAAAGCACCCCGTCACCTCTTCTAATTGAGAATACTCTTTTGACAAGGCACGGAATTTATCTTGATTCCCAAGTACATCGGGATCACCAAGTAGATGTTGAACTTCTTCATAGCGTTCAACAAGTGTTTCAAGCTTTATTAGAATCGAGGCTTTCATAATGTCTTATTCTGTTGGAGGTCGAATATTATTGAGGGTTTTCTAAGCCCAAACTCTGTCTAATGACCGTTAATTTTGCAGGTTCTCCTTGCTCTGCTGCACTTTGGAGTGCACGCGTTGGAGCATGGATCAATTTGTTTGTGAGCTTATTACTTAGCTCAAGTAAGACTTTTTCAGGGTCACCACCAGCAGCAAGTGATTGTAAACTCTTACTTAATAATTCTTCTCGGATTTCATTGGCCGATTTACGATAGTCACGAATACTGTCTACCGCTTGCAGTGAGCGCATCCAACTCATGAAGGCCGCACTTTCTTCACTAACAATAGCTTCCGCTTGGATAGCTTCCACTTTACGTTGTTCAATGTTGCCATCAACAATCGACTGCAGATCATCAACGGAATACAGGTAAGCATCATTCAGATCGCCTACCTGAGACTCAACGTCTCGAGGCACTGCAATATCAACCAACAACATCGGTTGATGTTTTCTTGTCTTAAGTGCGGTCTCAACCATGCCCTTCCCAATAATAGGCAGTGGACTAGCGGTTGAGCTGATCACGATATCCGCTCGATGCAGGTGATCGGGGATTTCATTGAGGCTAATCACTTCAGCACCAAACTCTTCTGCTAGCCCTAAAGCACGCTCACGAGTTCGGTTGGCCACAATCATCTTGGTGCAACCATTCGCTGAAAGGTGTTTTGCCACCAATTCAATCGTCTCACCCGCACCTACCAATAACACCGTTGATTCAGCAATCGACTCAAAGATGTGTTTGGCTAATGTGCAAGCTGCGTAAGCAACTGAAACCGCGCTTCCGCCAATTTCAGTTTCAGTTCGAACACGCTTAGCGACAGAAAATGATTTCTGAAACAGTTTTTCCATTGAAGCATCAACAGATTTGTTATCTCGGGAATCTGTATAAGCTTGCTTCACCTGACCTAAAATCTGTGGTTCACCCAACACCAGAGAGTCCAAACCACAGGCAACGCGCATTAAGTGCTTAATCGCGGCTTGTTCTTCATGGATGTAGATACTCGGTTTTAATTCTTCAGGGCTAACTTGATGAAATACAGACAGCCAATCGATCAACTTGTTTTTTGCCACGCCTTTGACGTCACAATACACTTCAGTTCGATTACAGGTAGAAAGTATGACACTTCCATTTACGTGTGCATTTGCGTTAAGTTGCTTAAGTGCCTCAGATAATTTATCTGGACCAAAAGCGACTTTTTCTCGCAATTCAACCGACGCTGTATTGTGATTGATACCTACGGCAAGCAAAGACATGTATCAGAAGTTCTCGATCAGGGAATGGAAACAAGGGGCGAATTTTACTTGATGCATGGCTCTATTTAAAGAGCAAGCGGGATTTGTTTTCCTGAGTTCGTGAATTCAATGCTATAGTTGAGACGTTTTTTAGATAAATTTGAACAAGTTGTGAGCAAATATGAGCAAGCTTCGAAAAATCACGTCTCTTATTTTTTTGACCATCATTATGGTGGGGTGCTCGTCTATCCCAGAACAACCGACCAGCGTTGAGTGGCAAAGTCACCAAAACAGGCTTTTACAGATAGAAAACTATCAAGCTTCAGGCAAGCTCGCTTACATTTCTCCAGAGCAACGCCAAAGCCTAAACTTCATATGGAAGCACTCCCCAAATCAAAGCCAATTAAGACTGACCACTTTCCTTGGTCAAACCGCTTTGAACCTTACAATCGACAGTTTGGGTGCAAAAGTCGTGACTTACGATGATCAAGTATTCACCCATGCAAGTGCATCTGTATTGGTAGAGCAACTTACTGGATTGCAGATCCCCATTGATCACCTACCACAATGGTTCCTTGGCATTCCCGACCAAGCAGACAGCTACCAACTCAACAGCACTAACACGCTTGAATCTCTGTCTAAACAAGTCAGCAGTCAATTGTGGACCCTGAATTTTGCTAACTATCGCAATACAGAGATGCCGAGTACACTATTATCTGGTGAAGACAGCAAGAACTCTAGTGAAGACAGCACGAACGTAGAGACAATCCCACTCCCTACTCGATTGTCATTCAAGCAAGACGAGAACAAAATCAACATTGTAGTTTCGAAGTGGACACTGAAAAAATGATAACAACGCCAACGCACTGGCCTTCGCCAGCTAAGCTGAATTTATTTCTCTATATCACTGGCCGACGCGATAATGGCTATCACGAACTTCAGACCCTATTTCAGTTTGTCGACTTTGGCGATGAACTTACGGTTACCGCAAACCGAGAAACAAGCTCGATAACAATCACACCTGAAATTCCAGGCGTTGCGACAGAAGATAACCTGATTTGGAAAGCCGCAACTGCCCTTCAACAATATACATCGACAACTTTCGGTGCGGATATTCAGTTAAAGAAAGTGCTTCCTATGGGAGGTGGCATTGGCGGAGGCTCTTCAAATGCCGCAACCGTGTTGGTCGCGCTCAACCATTTATGGCAACTCAACCTGTCTGATGACCAGTTAGCTGAGATTGGCTTAAAGCTTGGTGCAGACGTTCCGGTCTTCGTTCGAGGCCACGCCGCCTTTGCTGAAGGTGTTGGTGAACAATTACAACCCGCTAATCCGGATGAGAAATGGTATCTCGTTGTTAAACCTCAAGTGAGCATAGCAACTGTAGACATATTCACACATTCAGAATTAACTCGAAATACGCCGAAGCGAGCACTATCAACGCTTCTAGAGCAAGAATACGTAAACGATTGCGAAAAAATTGTGCGAATGCTGTACCCAGAGGTTGATAAGCAACTTTCATGGCTGCTACAATACGCGCCGTCGAGATTGACTGGTACAGGTTCGTGCGTTTTTGCTGAATTTAGCAGCAAAAAAGAAGCCGAACTGGTACTAGAGCAACTACCTGACACAGTTTCCGCGTTTGTCGCGAAAGGACGAAACATTTCGCCTTTGAAAGAAACTTTGGCTGAATACCAATCAGCCCACCCACAATCTATTTAAAACTGGACGCAACCCGAGGTTTCCACCGTGCCTGATATGAAGCTATTTGCTGGTAACGCAACACCTGAACTAGCCCAACGTATTGCTGATCGTCTATACATCTCTCTTGGCGATGCTACTGTAGACCGTTTTTCTGATGGCGAAGTCGCTGTTCAAATCAATGAAAACGTTCGTGGTAGCGATGTATTCCTGATTCAATCAACTTGTGCACCAACCAATGACAACCTTATGGAATTGGTGGTAATGATTGACGCAATGCGCCGAGCTTCTGCTGGCCGTATTACTGCTGTAATCCCTTACTTCGGTTATGCCCGTCAAGATCGTCGTGTACGTTCTGCTCGTGTGCCTATTACTGCAAAAGTTGTTGCAGATTTCCTTTCTAACGTTGGTGTTGACCGCGTTTTGACTATCGACCTACACGCAGAGCAAATCCAAGGCTTCTTCGATGTACCTGTTGATAACATTTTCGGCACTCCAGTTCTTCTAGAAGACATGGCTAACCGTGGCCTAGAAAACCCAGTTGTGGTTTCTCCAGACCTTGGTGGTGTTGTACGTGCTCGTGCTACAGCTAAAGCGCTAGGTGATGTTGACATCGCTATCGTTGATAAGCGTCGTCCACGTGCTAACGTTTCTGAAGTAATGAACCTAATCGGTGATGTTGAAGGTCGTGACTGTGTTATCGTTGATGACATGATCGATACTGGTGGCACACTATGTAAAGCAGCTGAAGCGCTTAAAGAGCGCGGTGCTAAGCGTGTATTCGCTTACGCAACTCACGCTGTATTCTCTGGTACTGCTGCAGAAAACATCCGCAATTCAGTTCTAGACCAAGTTATTGTTACCGATTCAATCAAGCTTTCTCCGGAAATGGCCGCGACAGGTAAAGTAACTGAACTAAGCCTTTCTCGCATGCTTGCTGAAGCGATTCGTCGTATCAGCAACGAAGAGTCTATCTCTGCGATGTTCAACTAATCAAAGCTCTATAGCTTTGCTTTAGCAGAACAATCTGAAAAAGATATTAAGCACTTCATTCGATGAAGTGCTTTTTTTATATCTAACGACCACAGTTTGAATCATTGAGTTGCTATCAGCTAGCTCGCACCTTTTTCATAAACTGTGATATCATACGGCGCTTTTTGAAATCCCAAGAGAGATCCATACCTTGAGCCAACAAATAAAACTTCTCGTTGGACTGGCTAATCCAGGTCCAGAATACGCCAAAACTCGCCACAATGCGGGTGCTTGGGTAGTTGAAGAATTAGCACGTGTACACAACGTGACACTGAAGAACGAACCAAAGTTCTTTGGCCTAACGGGTCGTATCATGGTTCATGGTGAAGATCTTCGTTTGCTGATCCCAACGACTTTTATGAACTTGTCAGGCAAAGCTGTTGCTGCCTTAGCAAAGTTCTACCAAATTAAACCAGAAGAGATCATGGTCGCTCACGATGAGTTAGATCTTCCTCCAGGTATTGGAAAGTTTAAAAAAGGTGGTGGTCATGGTGGACATAATGGTCTGAAAGACATCATCAGCAAACAGGGTAACAATAAAGAATTCTATCGTCTTAGATTAGGCATTGGCCATCCAGGACACAAAGATAAAGTTGCAGGTTATGTATTAGGCAAAGCTCCTGCGAAAGAGCAAGAGTGTATCGAGGCTGTCGTTGACGAATCGGTTCGTAGCCTAGACATCTTATTGAAAGATGGCCTACCAAAAGCACAAAATCGCTTACATACGTTCAAAGCAGAATAAGGTTTATATCATGGGTTTTAAATGTGGCATCGTTGGTCTACCAAACGTTGGTAAGTCAACTCTGTTTAACGCACTGACTAAAGCAGGCATCGAAGCAGCAAACTTTCCATTTTGTACGATCGAACCAAACACAGGTATCGTTCCGGTTCCAGATCTACGCTTAGATGCATTAGCAAAAATTGTTAATCCACAGAAGATCCTTCCAACGACAATGGAATTCGTAGATATCGCAGGCCTAGTTGCTGGCGCATCTAAAGGCGAAGGTCTAGGTAACAAGTTCCTAGCTAACATCCGCGAAACTGATGCTATCGGTCACGTTGTACGCTGCTTTGAAAACGAAAACATCGTTCACGTTTCAGGCAAAGTATCACCTATCGAAGATATCGAAGTGATCAACCTTGAGCTTGCTCTTGCCGATCTAGATAGCTGTGAACGTGCAATATTCCGCAATGCTAAAAAAGCAAAAGGCGGCGATAAAGACGCTAAATTCGAAACTACGGTTCTTGAAAAGCTACTACCTATCCTGACTGAAGGTGGTATGGCTCGTACTGTTGAACTTGCTAAAGAAGAAGTAGCGGCGATCGACTACCTTAACTTCCTAACGCTTAAGCCAACAATGTACATCGCAAACGTTGCTGAAGATGGTTTTGAAAACAACCCTTACCTAGACGCAGTTCGTGAGTACGCAGAAAAAGAGAACAACGTTGTTGTTGCTGTTTGTGCTGCAATCGAATCTGAGCTTTCTGAACTTGACGATGAAGATCGTGAAGAGTTCCTTGCAGACATGGGTATCGAAGAACCAGGCCTTAACCGAGTGATCCGCTCTGGTTACGAACTACTTACTCTTCAGACTTACTTCACTGCAGGTGTTAAAGAAGTTCGCGCTTGGACGATCCCTGTAGGTGCGACTGCGCCACAAGCTGCAGGCAAGATCCACACCGACTTCGAAAAAGGATTCATCCGTGCAGAAGTAGTTGGTTACGAACATTTCATCGAATTTGGCGGTGAAAGCGGAGCAAAAGATGCAGGTAAATGGCGTCTTGAAGGCAAAGAATACATCGTTAAAGATGGTGATGTTGTTCACTTCCGTTTCAACGTTTAATTACCGATAAACATCTAATAAAAGGCCAGTGAATTCACTGGCCTTTTTCGTTTTCGCTCTTTCTAAAGAGCTTCTTATCCAAAACTTAACTTCCTATATATATCAGCATTTGAACCTATTTCTTGCTGACAAATACGCCTCTTTGACTAAAAAGAAACCGAACAGATGTTTATTCGTGATTTATTCAAAAAAAAAGTTGACGGGTTTCACTCAACTCCGCATAATGCGCCCCGTTCACAACGAAGCGGCAACGTCTCGAAATGAGCAACAATTTGGAAATGGCTACTTAGCTCAGTTGGTTAGAGCACATCACTCATAATGATGGGGTCGCAGGTTCGAATCCCGCAGTAGCCACCATTTCCTAAGCACTCTGTTTGTTATTGAACGTATGTCTTTTGACAACAAAGAGTTTTTAGGAAATAAAGCGGTCGTGGCGGAATTGGTAGACGCACCAGATTTAGGTTCTGGCGCCGAGAGGTGTGAGAGTTCAAGTCTCTCCGACCGCACCATTATTTAGATATCTTAAATGATATCCTGTTGGGCTATCGCCAAGCGGTAAGGCACTGGCTTTTGATGCCAGCATTCCCTGGTTCGAATCCAGGTAGCCCAGCCACAATTTAAAGTGTAATTATCTTTAAAAAGATAATGGCTTTGGAAGCGAGATTATATTATATTACTTCGCTCTCAGATGGCTACTTAGCTCAGTTGGTTAGAGCACATCACTCATAATGATGGGGTCGCAGGTTCGAATCCCGCAGTAGCCACCATTCTTTCTTTATGAAAGAAAAAGTACAAACAACGTTATATTGAATCACCAATGTCGATATAACTATACTCTTCGCTAGAGTAAAAGCTTTGCTGCGGTCGTGGCGGAATTGGTAGACGCACCAGATTTAGGTTCTGGCGCCG
>NZ_JBFSUD010000089.1:0-16564 GCF_041467175.1 Vibrio sp. 10N.247.310.24 | reverse complement strand
ACAAAATCAACTCACCATTAATTAGTCAGTCATCGGTCGTGACACACTTTGGGGCGTGCGACGTGAAGTCGTATGAAGCGCTGTTCACCGCTTAACGAGTGAACCATTTGTATCACCAGATGAACCTAGGAGCCTGAATAAAGTAGCGGCTCTGACAATGTAACGAAGGTTGGCATTTGCCAATCGGGATCTAAATCGTGAGAGGACGATCCTCCTGATAACCACAATCGGGTGAGTGCTAGGTAGTCAGTATGATGAACATAAGTAAATCCGCGTAAGGTGCGTTATGTGATGAAACAGCGGAAGTGGTTAATACGCTGTAGCCAAAAGGCATGAGAGTCGGAAAGAGATTGCCCCATGCTCTTTCGTGATCATTGAACTCTTCGCACCATAGCGGGCATCTACCCTGACATTGCGCGACATACGGAACACGGTAAGCCTGTATCACTCCCTTTGGGAAAGCCTTTGTGGCCGATAGTGATGCAGGTATAGGAGGTTGGAAAAAGCGAAGGCTGCATTGTAACGATGCAGATACAGACTTGTGTCTGGTCACGAAAGTGAGCCCACTTCCGACTGGTCTCCCGTTGCGAGAGAATATGAAGAACTTTATTCAAGGAGAAACGCAAATGATGATTTCAAAAGAGATTAGTGCCTCTCCTGACAGCGCTCAATGGCAGTCAATCGACTGGAAAACCGTTGAAGCGCATGTATTAAAGCTCCAGATGCGTATCGCAAAGGCAACTCGAGAAGGTAAACACGGCAAAGTGAAAGCTTTGCAATGGATACTGACTCACTCGCGTTCAGCAAAACTTCTTGCTGTTAAGCGAGTATCTCAAAACAAAGGCAGTAAAACGTCTGGAATAGATGGTGTTATCTGGAATACAGATACACGCCGTATGAAAGCAGTGAATCAAATGAGTCGAAAAGCTTATCAAGCTAGACCGCTCAAGCGTATCTATATCCCCAAAAAGAATGGAAAACTTCGACCACTGGGTATCCCGTGCATGATAGATAGAGCGCAACAAGCGCTTCACCTATTAGCATTGGAGCCTGTGTCGGAAAGCCTTGCAGACCCTAACAGTTACGGTTTTCGACCAAGGCGAAGCACCGCTGATGCTATCGGGCAGTGTTTTATCTGCTTGAGTCAAAAGCGTTCAGCGCAATGGGTTCTTGAAGGGGACATCAAAGCCTGTTTCGACAAAATCGGGCATCAATGGCTGATGGACAATGTTGCCGTTGACAAGCGTATGTTGGGACAATGGCTAAAGTCTGGCTTTGTAGACAAAGGGCTATTTTACGACACCGATGAAGGTACGCCTCAAGGTGGGATTATATCCCCAACCTTGATGTTAATGACTCTCTCTGGTCTCGAACAGCAAATTAAGTCTACCGCTCTCAAAAAGGGAGCAAGAGCCAATTTTATTGGATACGCCGACGATTTCGTCGTCACTTGCGCTTCAAAGGAAGTGCTTGAGAACGATATCAAACCGTTGATTGCTGACTTCTTAGCGGAAAGAGGCTTAACACTCTCCGAAGAGAAAACGCACATCACTCACATCAATGATGGCTTTGATTTCCTAGGTTTTAATCATAGGAAGTATAAAGGAAAATTGCTCATTAAGCCGAGTAAATCCAACACGTTAATGTTCTTAAGTAATCTGCGTGAACTCATCAAAAAGCACGTAACCCTTCCAGTGAATGATCTTATCAAACTGATAAATCCGAAACTCAGGGGATGGTCGAACTACTATCGACACTGCGTGGCAAAACAGATATTCGGTTATGTCGGTCACAAACTATTCCATACGTTATGGCACTGGGCTAAAAGGCGTCATCCAACAAAGTCTAAAACTTGGATCGCCCTAAAATACTTCATCAACCGTAAAGGGCAATGGCAGTTTCACGGTTGGCAGAAGATCATGGATATGGATTGCCAGTTCAATCTGTTCCAAATAGCTAAAGTGCCGATAGAAAGACATGTGAAAATCCGAAATGGAGCGACACCATTTGACCCTCAATACCAAGAGTACTTGGCAAAGAGAAAGTCCAAAAGGCTAGCCCGTAACTCTTGGAAAGAGCCTGTCCCGACTGCGTTATAAGTTGCTGGGTATCATTTGATGCCTTTGTGGAGGCTTGAGCCTAGTGCAGTGAAAGTTGCACGCTGGGTTCTTAGGGAGACGGCACTTGGTAACAAGTGTCGTCCACCCGACAGAAATAATTCACGAAACAGGTTGTATCGTAATTGTGCAACAGGCTGTTGCACAATTAGAAGATTGGAGTTGTTGCAGAATTTTTAACAACTGATTTTTTCCTCGAAACCTTAGTAATTGATACTAGAAAAGGATGAATCCGAGTATTAAACCCACAACCATTATGATGATAGTGGTTAATGTCATATTGTTGTCGATCCATTCATCAAGCTTACTCATTCGGAGTTCCTCTTTCTTTGCTAATCATGTCAAAACCATGTTCAACACCATAAATTACTTCACGTAAAAGCGTCCTATTTGGTGAGTTCAAATTAGCAATGACTCGACCAATTTCATTGCCCAAGTCACAAAGTTCAATATCACCATCTGGAAGGCTATCAAGCGCTAACTTGAGGTTTGAAAGAAAAATATCAGGATTCAGCAAATCTGAACTAGGGTTATCTAAAACCTCATTTCGATCAGCCATGAAATCATCTGTAGCCAGTTCTACCTCATCGGCGAAGGATAGCCAATCAGGCTTTGTTTCACTCTTGGCAAGCAAATCACTGTGGGTATTATAAGGAGTCATCCCTTCTAGCAGCTCTTTTTCGGTCAACTTTTTCTTGCTCATCGCATACAACCTGACAGGATATTTAGATTAGTTGCAGTATAGCAAAATCAGCTAGACTGCCGTTAGAACGAATGCGTTGAAGCAAACTTTGGGGCATTTTCGAGCTAGAAAATGCCGTGTGTTAAAATTCAGGTTGTGACGATTTTGGACATTTATTTGCCAGCGCTTTCGCTAAATTAGCAAACCATCAATAACCACAGGTACGGCAAAACAAAAAAAGCCACTTTCCAGAGTAGGGAAAGTGGCCATGTATAAGTGGCTTAAATAACAATACTGTTTTACATAGCCAGCATATGCAATCGAGTTGAACGGGGCAACTGTCGCTAAAAATGATAATTGGACACTTTCGAGCTAGAAAGTGCCACGGGTAAAAATTCAACTTGAGAAGAGCTAGTGCGATGAGTAGCATCGCACTAGCAAAAGTATTGGTTTAGGTGCGCACTAAGTGCCGTTACGTTAAATTCAATTCAATTCAATTCAATTCAATTCATCACATTAAGCTACATATTGCCTTCTAACATTCAAAAAATCAGTTTAAGTCCTTGATATCATGTTGACCATGAAAGGTTAAATAGGCATAAATCAACGCTTTCTATACGACCTAAAGGAAATGATATTTATGGATAAATTTACAATACTTCAAGAACTTGGGGCGGGTGACTTTCAGCACCTAAACGGTTCATTGGAAGCACACTTGAAAGGAACTGAACAAGTTCTGATTAACTGGGGGAGTAGCGAGTTACTTCAAATCGCAGGTCTTTTTCATGCCGCATATGGAACAGCAGGTTTCGATGAAAACATGGTGTCGTTAAGCAAGCGCCAAGAAATAGCGCGAATTATTGGTAATGATGAAGAAGCATTGGTTTATTTGTATTGCTCATGCGACCGAGACTATGTATTCCCTCAATTTGGAAAAGCGCTAGAAATCCAATTTAAAGACAGATTTACTGGTTCAATATTCAAACTCGATAGTGCAACGGTAAAATTGTTTTGCGAGTTAACGGTCGCTAATGAGCTAGAGCTTGTTTATAGCAGTGAAGAGTTCAAGCTCAAATATGGTGCTGAGCTATTTGAACTGTTCCAAGGTATGGACAGCTACTTAAGCACCGAAGCTAGAAAGGCGTACAAATCAGCATTGTCGAATTTCGCATAACAACAACGGTTCAAGATGGATTCGCAACGCGTGGCGTTAGAAATCTTGCAGTTATTATTCCTATTATGTTCAATTGCATCCCCCTACAACGAAGAACTCTAGTTGCAAAGCAGCGAATGAACATCTTAGAGGTAACAGATATGGTTCAAACATACGGCTCCGAAGAAACAAAAGCCTTTTGTTGTAATTGCAAAAAGGTCACTCTTCATAAGTATCAAAGCTTTTCTAAAACAGCCGAAAGTAAGAAAAGTGAAGTTAAGGGGTTTTTCTCTGGTCTACTCGCTGCGATAGCTAGCGCTCTGATGGAAGGTGAACCAACGGGTGATTATAAGTGCAAAGTTTGTGGCACTAATCTACATACACCAGACCATTTAGACTAATACATAACTTGGTGAACACGTGAGTAAGGCTTGCTGAGATAATGTCTAGTCCAACTCAAAAAAAATCGATGTTCATTATTCTTATTATGGTAAATGTGTCTGTGTGCTATCAGAAATAGCCATTAGACCGCTTCAAACGCTCTCAGTGAAGATTTTCGACACTTGTTCAAGGCGGTATGCTTCAATAACGCCTTGTAAGTTTGCGACGCTTCAAGAGCGGTTTGTAGAGCAAAATTCATCGAGTTGCTTTGAACTAACAACTGCACTCTGATCCCTATTTTCGTACTTTATAAGCTTTGGGTTTCAGAATAGTTATGTTTGGGCAAAACCCATCCGACCGAGAGCGTGGCTTTTTGGGCGAAACTAACAAAGGGGCAAAAATGAGTTAGCATAGTCTAAAACTGACTCAATTCTTTTTCAGTTCTAACCATATATCTAGTGCAACATCATCAATTTCAGAACCAGTTATAGCAATAGGAACATTGCTGCAATTGTTCACCAGCATTAGTAGAACCATCACGGGAACGATATCTCCACTACAGCAGCAGAGAATGAGAGCAATCGTTCCACTCACTGCTACCACTAGTTCTGAAATAGAAAGCCAGACCCCTTTCTGAATCTGGCTCTGTAAGTGTTACGCGATACTACGCTGCTAGTTTTTCAGTATGTTCTCGGTTGTACTCTTCTAGCATGGAAACTGCTTCTTCAACCTCGATAGGATGGAAAATCAATGTCATATCGGCCATTGGGTATTTACGCACTAACCATGATAGGAGTGGCAACATACGTGGCGTTACAGGCAGTTTAGATTCCAGTAGCTTACGTCCCTTCGAGTTCGCTAAATCTTGTTTAGTGATACCTTCAATACCGTCAGCTTCAAACGTAGCGACCATCTTATCGTAATGACCTCGTGGAGCGCGTTTTGGAGCCTCTGGTAGCCCCCATTTACCTTGAGTGATAGATCGTAACATCTGTACCTTGAAAATGCCCTCTGAGCCATCTTCTAGGTATTTAACACCAGTTCCCTTGAGATAACTACGAACCTTGTAGAAGTCCATCCAATTGTCCCAATCTTCCATTGTCTTAAGGCAGTTGTTTACACGCCACTCGTCGAAGTAAGTACGAGCATCTAAACCCTCATCAACGGTATTCCATGGAACCGTATCGAACGATAAATGCTCTATCATTTCACCGCTTTTAGGGTGACGAACTTCCACCATACGAGGATTGACAGGACGACGCTTGAAGTCATATTCGAGGTTAAGTGTCTGTTCAGTGTGGATAGAAATAAGGTCGAGTTCTTTTAGCCATTGGTCACGTGCTGATACTAAGTGTTTACGCGCAACTTTCTGACCGGGATAACGATCTAAGAACAGCTCAACCATCCACTCATTTTCATCAACGCCTTTCGGTGCTTTTACCCCTGCTTTAGCACATACCGGTTTTGTATCACCTAATTCAGCAGTCAATTGTCCACGAGTCTTCATAGAGATAATCTGTTTAGCATGGTGCTTTAGTTGCATCATGTCTTCGCCACTAACTTCAGTGCAGATTTGCTGGAACCGGCGTGCTAATGGACCATCTAAACATTGCTCTAGTTGCTCTTGTGTGGCATTACAAAGCCAGCCGTCTGTTGTGGCTGAGATTATCTTAATGTCATCGCCGTAACGCTCGCAAAGCTTGCCGATAACCTCAAGCATGGTAGCGCGAACATAAGACGTACAATAAGCCCCATAGTGCGCGTTAGTCACTGGTGAATATGGGATGTTCTTACTCAATCCTGTAGCAAGATCGAACCCTTTAGTGTGGCTGGAGGTTCCCTGGAGTGTTTTGCCATAAAGTGAGTTGCCTACCAACTTCCATAGCCCGCTGTACAGCTCATTCCCTTCTTTTTTGTACTTGGAACGTTGCTTACGAATGATAGTAGTGAAGTCCTTATACATAGATGTAGAACCTTCAACCCAAGGGATTACCATTCCATGCAAGATCTCAATTTCACACCCAATATCATGTGCCAGTTGAAGCTCTGGCGACGTTACATAAGTTTCCCCTTCCATCGGATAATAAATGCCACGAAGATCGGTTCGACAAGGCATGACAGGAAATAGGATACCGTCTGGGTGTTTAAAGCGAACATACGCAAAGCCCATGGTATCACCTAGATAGTCTTCAATATTCTTAGATTCGAAGGTATTAGGGTAATCGGCTTTTTTGGAATTTACTAAGCTGGTCGTGTACGCACCACTCAAATCATAATCAAAATAGTCACCTTTTTCAGATACCCCAAAGTAAGCTCCGAAATTACAACCACCAAACAAGGCTGAAACGGCAAGGTTATCGGTGTACTCTCGACTAACCGTTTTCGATATATCGTATGTGTTGCGAATAGCATTACTTTTTGCATGATAATACTGCTTTTTACGAGTCTCATATCCTAAAAAGTCATGCATTGCGGCTGTACTACCACACGTATGTCGGAACAACGACACACCAAGATTGCCTAATGTCGAAGGCAAGCTATTCAGCTCCAGACCAATATCTTCACGAAGGTCAACCAATGCGAACTTCTGCATCCGTAAACCATATTCCAAGGCAATATCCGCATCGCGAACCGCATACCGATTAAACAGACTAGTATCCTTACAATACAGGTCATCCATTCGCTCTATCATGTTGTCTGGTAGCGTCATTTTGGGGAAACCGCACTGCAATCCTAGCTCCTCAAGTGATGCCTTGCTACTCAACAAAGTTGTATCGATGAAGCGAAGCTTAGTTTCAAAAGCGTTGTTCGATGAAGAGTAGAACTTGGTGTTTTCTATTTTGTATTTACTGCGCCCGATGGAGTCCAGAGCGATACCGTAAGCACCGCGACCAGAGGTTACTGTACCTTGAACGACTGTTAGCGAGTTTTTATGGTTCTTGTTATTTTTACCGATGTTCCAAAACTCCTCGAAAGAAGCAATATCGGCACGAAGAAAATGAGCATAGATAAAAGTCTGCTCAGGCCATTCTTCGATGAAACCACGTGCTTTAGCTTTTATCAGTAATTCTTGGATGAATTTGTCAAAGCCGATCTTGTAACCTTTCTTGGTAAGCTGCTTACGCTTATCCATTTCATCTTCTTTCGACAGACCTTGATCACGACACTGCTTAATCAGTTTCGCCATGTCGGTATGTTTCACGCCGCTAAACGACTTATCACCAATGCGAACACTGTAGGAGTAGCAAAGAATATCGTTCTTACCCGTCTCATGGTTAAAGACCCACTCAGAGTCTATCGATATATGGATAGCTTTACCCTTACCACGCATTGCCGCCCATGGAGCAGATTTAATCCCCTCTAAGTATCGATTAATACGTTTATCTATTTCCTTTTTAGCTTCCTCACGTCCTCGCAGCTCAGCTTCGAACTTGCTAACTTGATCATCCAAAAGCAATGATTTGGTATCGAAGAATGTGGACTGCAGGAAGTCTTCTAATTCGTGCTCGGTTTCGCGCATCAATTGATAGGTTGTTTTTGGGGTAGTTTCTAACGTTTTCATCTTTATTTATCCATTCGTTAAAATAAAAAGACGAAGTACATCCATGACCGGACATACTTCGTCGGTTATCAGATATAGAAAGATTGGTAATAAAGAGGCGCTCGGAGATGAGACTAGTTTAGAAAAGGCTGGTATAGAATGGTGCGCACGAAGGCAGTGGTTTGCTAGACCGTATTACAGCGATATTATTCTTACTAAAACTTCGCTGTACGAGCCCATGACTTAACAAACTTGATTAGTTGCAAATAGCCAATGCTATCGACACCTTTCTTTTCAACGTTATTATTCATACAGGTACGCACATACTTCATTAAATAAGCAGATTGTTGCATTGTTCCATGTTCATCTTCGCAACTCTCGATACAGTGAGCGAGTAGTCCTCCCATTGTTCTGCGGTTACCCTGCGGACAATCTTGACCACATTTTTTGATCATTTCGATTAAGTCTTTCAGTTTCAGAGTGTTCATATCATTTACCTTCGTACGATTAGTGAGTAAATAGGATTTTAGTTAGATCAGGTTGTACAAACTTACCAGCTTCATAAGAAACCAGCGCATCATGTAACGCGTCAGCGACCTTCTCACGGGCTTCTAATTGGGAGATAGGCAGGAAGCTCAATATCGCATCACCCTCACCACGAATCAGAATGCCGTTATGATCTCGACCATTACAAGTCTCGACCGCCTCGATAGTAGAACAACGAACGTGATTACCTTTGCCTAGGTTGATAAAGCTATCTGAGTTGATCACCTCATCAGTACAAGCATCAGCATCGGCAACAGTTCTACCCTCTTTATCTGAAAGCTTTGCGTAGGAAACTTGTCGTCCTTTACCTTCGAGAAAAATAATTAAGTCTTCTAATCGAATAATTGAGGCAATTAATTTCATAGCTAGTGTGTTGCCATCTAGTGTCTGGATGAAACCTTTTTTCTGTGTCTTACGAGCCATTTTGTAGTCCTCTCGGGTGTTTAAAGAACGTTTAGCATACCCTTCAAAAATATATAATCAACACCGCAAAAGATATAACCCCTTGATTTAAAACAACTAAAAACATCAACAATGACTAAAAAAACCAAGAAAGTGAATAAGCAAATTTTAATCACGACGGTTTGCGCCCTCTTCTTGGCGTGAAACTTCTTCGAACAAAAAACATACGAAGTCTTTCTGAATGAATAATCAAGATGCCACTCGTTAAAATATTTTTTTTCTTTCTTGTTTGATCGAACAAATGTTGATCAATAAATCTCTTCTTATAGATTGGATATGTCTGAACAAAGTAAAGCTGTACTACTTAGAAGCAACAAAACCCAACCCTACTACACTAAATTTCAAACATTGTTTTTAGTGCAATGGGACAGTGCTGAATTTAGAACAGAATGAGCACAGCAATGACAAAGTGAATCATCGTGACTAGATAAAGAAACGAACATCAGCAACACTTCTACATTGCTAACACTGGTTGTGAAATTTATCTTTAATATCTTCGTAACTCGACATATCGAAGCCGTCGTCAATACGAACTCTGAATCATCAACGTAAGAAAAAAAGAAGCAGAGATACCCCCTACTCCTTCAATCACTAGAGAACGTCTAGCTCATCCAGAACACCACCGATTAAGGCTCCACTGACAAACCCGATTGCACCACCAAGCACAACACCTTGAGGGCCAAACCTAGCTCCAAGTGCAGTCCCGTACTGTGCGCCTTTCAATCCAGTTGAAACGCTAGGCTTAAACCATCGTTGTTGAAGCATGATTCGATCATATGCTTTCATCATGATTCTCCTTTCCTATATATGAAAAAGAGGCGTACTCAATTAAGAATACGCCCCCTTAGATTTTTACCAATGCAGCTTTAGTGAGAGTGACCGCACACCTGACAGCTACCATCATCATATGCACGCTCACCACATGCAGGACAGGTTGTAACTAATATTGTTATTGATTTAATCGCCATGTAAAGGCTCCTTCTTGTTGGTTTATTAGGGTGTTGCGGAGCTCATTGATACCTCAGCCTAGAGAGTTCCAATTTCGAAGCTGAGATATCGTGAGCCAAGCTCCGCAACAAAACTTATTGTGCTTTACCTTTCGGGGTATCAGAGCCGCATTGAGTTACATCAGTAACATGACCGTTCATGGTTCCGCAGACATCCGCTTTCCATTGCACGATAGCACCGTAAGATGATGTGTTCTGAATACCTGCTTTACCATTCCATTGTGGCTCTAGCAGTTCTTTCATTTTCGAGATATCGCCCGGATTACCACCGAACGTGCCACCTGCGAATACTGAAGATGCGAATAGCGAAGTTAGACCTAGCAGGATTATTGATGTTTTCATTGTTGTTTTTCCTTAAATACGTAATGACGCCGCTTATAAGAGACGGCGTTAACGTGATTGATGATTAGTTTAAAGAGGGTGAACGACAGGGTGTGTCGCTCGGATATAGAAATATTGAAATGATTGATGAATGCCTTGTAAGGCATACCTAGAGGTAACTAATGAAAGCTATAGCAATATCAGTAACCTTATGAAAATCCGCTAGAAATAATCAGGTTCTTTCTCAGTGCGACACCACCTGACGAGCGACCTATTTACAATGCGTAGGATGAAAGAACATGACACCCTAGCGAAAAGACTTGGCATTATCCTGACCCGTTTAAATACGGGTGAGAAGTTGCATCTGGATGATTTAAGTCGTGAATTTGGGGTAGCAAGAAGGACGTTAAATCGTGACTTCAATGAACGGTTAAATTACCTACCTATACAACGTGACGGAGCTTGTTACTCGTTAGACCCTAAGTTCTTAGGCAGACAGACCAATAATGAGCTATCTCTCCTGCTGTTAAACATGGGGTTCGATACTTTGTTTTCGGGTAAGCACTATCTAAGTAATGGCGTACTGAACAACAAAACCACACCACCTTTTCTCTTCAAGAACCCACAAGTAGAGGACATTAGTGAATGTGCTTCGGTGTTCGAGAAACTTATCGAATCGATACAACGACGAAACGTGATTAGCTTTAACCATGAAGGGAAAACCTACGATGAGTTTTTCGCATACAGGCTGATAAATGACTCCGGCTACTGGTACATCGCTGGGGCACAGAGAAACCGCTTAGAGTCTCTCAGAGTGGCTAAGATTCGTGAGTTAGTGCGTTACGAGGATAAATACTCTCCTGACTCTAGCGTTGAGCAGAAGCTAACTGGTTGTGGATATGAAGATGAACGACTCAATCCCGTTGAAGTTCTTATACAGATGAGTATTAAAGGGGTAGAAGCTTTCTTAAATGAAGGTAACTCTGATGACTTCCAAGTATTGAAAGAGCTGGATTCAGGGGATGTGTTCATTAGTCACGAAACCAAGAACATTTCAGAATTACTACGTCAACTTAAAACATGGTTACCTCATGTAGAGGTGCTCTCACCTGATTGGATACGTTACTTGTTGAAGCAAGAGCTCCAAACGTATCTAGACTCAACCAAGTAGAAGGCACTGAGCTGATTGAAGTACGTCGTTGGGCTTGTTGATGGTTCGTTGAGATGAAATGCAATCACCAAGACATAATGTCGTTTCTGTTCTCTGTTGTAGTCACTCCATGTCATAAAGAAACCACTATGCACCGGTTTTTAAGCTTTCGATGTTAGATATGGGAACTGGAGTGTTTTAATAAACTTCGAACCGATACCAGCTAAGGGAAGACTCAAAACGATGCTGTTTTTTAGCGAAGGTAACTAAACAGATAAATAACCTGCCACCTGGCTGGGTACTATTAATGATTTATCTATCAGTAAGCTCATAGCTCAGGCACCAATAAGATCTCACCAAATCATTATCCGCTAGATAAATTTTTTCCAAATTAGCACCACGAAATTCACTCCCATTGCCGCTGACGCAATGGGTGTTTCTATTACTCCATAAACCTTCCAACACGGTGCAACGGATGTACAATCCTTGAGTTAGGTTTATCAATTAAGTGCTAATACCCCATCACACATTCACCCGCATGAACTGATGAACAGGACAAAACCACAGAGCATTTTTCCTTTACTCACTCCGGTCAAGTTCCTGTTCATCACAACACTAATAAGCGCTATACATCTTCCGCCATTACCTTAATCTCATCGAAGCAGTCCATTGATAGATACGACAGAAAATTACTTTCCCACATCGAATAGAACTCAGCGACACTGGATTCAATAATGGGAACTTCTCCCATGTAACGGATGTAAGCCACACCATGACCAAAATCAAAGTCGATTTCTTTCTCAAGTTCAGGCATCAATCCGCAGTAGCTAAAATCAGTGATGTAATCAAAAACCCATTGGTCATTAAGCCTAGTGATACGGATCTCCACAGGGTGGTATCCTCCATCCTCAATTGAGTAAGCTCTATTTCTAACATTTATCGTTATTACTTGAGTTGAGGACGAAACCTTTCCAGACTCGTTACAAATCCGGTTTAAAGCATTTTGAAGGTCTATGCTAATAGGCAGCACGAATCGCTCAACATCAAATTGAAGAGTTAAGTTCATATAAATTCTCATTGTAATAATTAAGTAAACCGCCTCAGGACGAGGCTAGGTATAAAGGATTAATCAGGGTTAGAGGCTAGTGCTCGAAGCTCTGTTTTCACCACTTCATAGCGTTCAGACACCTGATGTAAGAACACATTATCGGGTACAGGATCAAGGATAGAGATAGTTCGCAGGATAGCCGCTAAGAACCCACTTGAATTACTACTTCCACCTGTTATTACTGGCTTCAACGCTGTCGACTTGAGGGTTTTACCTACTTGATCATCGAGCAGTGCAAAGATAGCTTCAAGGCGTACCCAGCTGTTCGAGAACAATCCTGACGACGAGTTTTTAGAAACACGTATATAGAACTCCTGATCATCTTCTTTATAGGCAATCTGGTACTCTAGAAAGCTCTCAGACTTAGGACTAAGCTTTGGACTCTGCCCTTCTTTAACAATGGTGAACAGATCAACCTCGTTCTCCTTTTCAACTTTTTGGCTCATACAAATTCCTCCTTATTCAGCCAATTCGATGAGCATTTTCATCGCTTGGGTAGTATTACTCGTGGAACCCATAACAAAACTCCCACTTCCATCGTCAGCATGGACACAGCACGCAAAGACATAGGGTTCAGTCTCGTCTGGTAGCAAAATGACAAACTCAGGGTTTTCTATCGCATAAGACAGAATGACCTCGGTATCTTCATCTACGTCAGCTAAGTCTTGATCAGTATCACCTCGCTCAATCAAGATCAGGCAGGTGGAAACTTCCTCCCAAAATTTCTCAGCCTCATCACGATCACCAGACCAAGGAAGCAATAGTTGATGCATCAATTGCTCTTTAATCGGTAAAGGCAACTCCAACTGTTCAGCATCAATAAGGCTTTTCACGACTTTCATTGAATCTCTCCATCTAAATTCCAGATACAAAAAAGCCCCTGAATAGAACTAACTATTCAGGGGCTATCGACTAAATCTTAATATTAATTTTCAAATGACTTAGGTTCGGGTAGAACTAGATTCTCACTAGCTCTTTCAACCATATCAGACAGGGCATTCGCTCCACGCTCTAGTGCTGACCTATCAAAGTGCCTATAATGCAAGGTGCTTGAAATATCGCTATGGTTAAGAAAACGCTGTACTGATGTAGCATCTAGACCGCTATGATTCAGAAGGTTGGAGCAGGCAGAATGTCTACTGGTATGGAACACAACCCCGTCAGGATCAATCCCCGCCCTCTCTAGTATCAACTTCAAAGCTTTACGTGGTGGTGAGATATGTGTCCCTTCACGACTACCAGGAAATATATAGAGATTCCCCGGTTGCTTTAAGTCCCTAAGCTCATAGAGCAACTCTAACATCAGGTCAGATAGATAAATTTGATGCGATTTCTTGTTCTTAGTGGTTTTAATAAATAACGTTCGATTATCAAAGTCAACGTCCTGCCATTGTCTCTCAAGTAGCTCAGAGTATTAAAAAGGGCTAGTAACCGACTAAAAAACGTCTTTGATATAGTTAAAGGGGAAGATGAGCTTGATTTAAAGTCTAGCATGGAGATTTTAGGGGCTCAGGTTATAACTATTTGCTACCTATATTACTCGTGTGGAAAAACTGCCGACGAGATCAGCTTCGGATTAGATTATACGAAAAATATTCGCTTACCTGACAACGTACCTGACAACGATACTGAAGACGAGTTCAAACCCTTTAGAACTATGTATACCCCGACTATCGAACTCATTGAATATTGCTGTGGTAAACGACACTTAGTTCCTGATATCGACGCTATCGGACATGTACTTTCAAAGCCCTGCCCTATTGATAGGTTTATGTTTGAAAGACCATACCAATTAGATGAATCAACATTCTTAGATTTACTACAACAAACTGAAACCTATATCTTTCACCAAAAAAGTGTGTCACTTGTTAAGTGGTTCCAAGCGTGTGAAAACTACAGATACTTATTGGAAAATGGCTTTATCAGTGACGATGTTAAACAGTTTCTTGAACAAGTCGAAAAACTTGCCGATCAGAAACTCTTTGACGGCACTGAGCTCAGCAGAAGAACTCATAACTTAAACTTGTCAACAGAACTAATAGAAAATTTATTCGAGTATCATAAGACTCGCTGGTTAGCTTCAAACAGCGAAGTTTTAAATAACTCACTTTATACGAGAACCAAAGAATCCTGGGCTAACGTCGATTCAGAGTTTTACAACAAACATCGTTCAGGCCCCTTTATCAAGCTGTTTTCTACAGGTCAATGGATCGAAGCTATAGATAATTGGTCAACTAAAGATATAGGGTTATTTTCGAACTACCTATTTGAAGCATACAGACCAGTCAACATAGCCAGTTTCTTCCGAGAAGATATAAATACAATGAAGAAGCTAACAGAGAAATTATCAAATCAGATCGAGCAAATGGATGCAGGATTATCGAAGGGAAGCCGGATTCTTGTTATCAAGGCTCTAAAATACGGTTTAACCAAAATGTCAGAGAGTGAGGAAACTTCTGTAACTAAAAGTTGAACACGGTGGTCTGCTAATTTCATCAGGATTTATGGATATTGTGAGGCTCTGGGATAAATATCAGAAGCCGTCTTTAGCAATAGTATATTGCGGTCATTCTCGATTAGCTTAGCGTTGTGATCTCACTTCTAATCATCACCACAACATCAATAAACAAACATCGGCAACACTCCTACATTGCTATAACAAGGACTGAGATTTATCGTTGGATATCAGTACAGTCAAAGGTTACAGCATATACTAATGACGAAAATCATAACTCCATGGTCGTTTACGTACTATCTACAGGTTGGCTTTTACTGAAACAGCCTTTAACCTGATACAACTTAAACAACTAGAAAAAACATACCATGCTGATTTTCAACTGTACTAAAGCTGCTAGTGATTTCTTCACCGTAACTCGAAAAGGAGAAAAGATATCACCAATCGATCCTACTCCCTGTAAATTGATATCAGATGATATCTACCATCTAAAAGATAACGACGGCAATACGCCCAAAGAAATCAGCGAATGGTTAGTACATGTGATCAGAGTCCAGCGTAAACCTATTATCTTTGCTATAGAGAAGGATACTCGCTATGTAATGACCTTCGTAGACCTGAAGAAAGGTGAGCACCAACGATTTATCACTGACTTTATTGAACGTATAGCCAACTTAGTACAGTATTTTGGCGAAGATCTAATGATCATGAATGATGATACTTTTGACCCGATGTTGAAGAAATTCTTAAGGTTGAATAACGAGTACCGCTTCTTTACTCGTTCGGACAGAAGTTTACAGTCACATCTCAACGAAATAACTTGGTTCTTTAAGGATACAGCTGAGAACTCCGGATGCTTGCCTGATACTGAACAAGTTATGTGCTTTGATGCGGATATGAATAGCATGCCTAAGCAATATAAAGGGCTTAAGGACATGATCTATCCTGCGAACCAGATGTTGTTTCATTGGTTACGAAACTACTGTGAATACGATGAAAAGCAAGTTAGAAGTATCTCTGAGCGTATACGACAACTTAAGCAATCTATGTCGGGAGATCTCACCACCTTAGAGATGAATACCGTTAACGAAGAGTGGGATATCGAAAATCAGTCAGGGTGCATACCAAATAATGTAATCGTATTTCCTACCAAACCATAAATATTATATCGGCCACCGACTCCAACTACATGACCGGATATGGACCATACCGTTGTCGAATTTCTATGAAAGGTGTTTGTTGGCAATATTCACCCTAAGTAGCCGCAAGCGCTATTCATAGCTGTATAGCTCACCACGAGGTTGAAGCTGAAAGTTCAGGATATGTGCCGGAAGTATTTTGGAGAGGCTTTATGAGCGCTTCTGATGAGCTTTTGATGGGGTTGATAGGTAGGAGATCTGAAAATCTCTATTTTTCATAATACTAGATGGCAAAAAGCCTCAACCGAAGTTGAGGCTTTTCATATCCCCTAAGGGAAGATGTGGCAGGGGTGGAGAGATTCGAACTCCCAACACGCGGATTTGGAATCCGCTGCTCTGCCAATTGGAGCTACACCCCTATTTCAGTTTTAAAGAGCTGAACCTCTGAATAAGTGGCGGAGTGGACGGGACTCGAACCCGCGACCCCCGGCGTGACAGGCCG
>NZ_JBFSUD010000088.1:0-16999 GCF_041467175.1 Vibrio sp. 10N.247.310.24 | reverse complement strand
ACAGCTCGGAAGGATCCTTCAACCGATCACTTTGGCTTTAACTGATCGGCATTACCCTTTTCAGGGGCTTTTTTGTTCTAGATACGTCAAACGCTCATCCATCTTTTCCATCATTAAGCGCAGCCACTTAACATCGGTTTTAAGTGTAATACCTCCCCCACCTCACTAGACAAGGCACTAACAACGGCAACAATTATTGTTTGATACTCTGCCATTACTTAAACTCATTGCGTAGGGTTTCCCATAGGCCAAATACTATTGGAGCACTTGCGCCAATAATGCCACCGAATTGAACACCGTCTGCCGATACGCTCGCGGTGATAACTTCAGGGTGACCAGCTGCCAAAACCGCTCCTGCGCCAGATAACACTAAACCCTTTTTAGCCGATGACAGGCCAATGTCGATTGAGAACTCTCGCTCAATAAGCACATTGTTGCACTTGATGTTTTCAAACTCATTCACCAGATCTCTAATTCAGCTTGATTAATCAGTTATGCCTTGAGTCACACTGTCGTTTTGAGTTACCTTGTCTTATTCAAAGTCGTAGGTCACAATACGCTCTGTACCTGACTTTAATAAAATCAATGTCTCCTCAAACAAGGTTACCTAGCAATAGGGGCTAAATGGGGATGTTTGATTGAACGGTGAAAAATTTGGACCACACATTAATAGAGCAAGTTGAAGGGATATGCGTATCGCGAGGTGTTAGGCTAACACCCCAAAGAAAGCGAGTGTTTGAGCTTATCCTATCTAATAAAAAAGCCTCCAGTGCTTATGAATTATTAGAGCAATTGAAAGTCAGTGAACCGCAAGCCAAGCCTCCTACAGTTTATCGCGCTTTGGATTTTTTGTTAGAGCAAGGGTTCATTCACCGAGTTGAGTCAACGAATAGCTTTATATGCTGCTGCTCTTGCAATGCCAACACGCATTTTTCCCAATTACTGATCTGCGATAAATGTGGCACTGTGATAGAATTACAAGACGATGCGCTTGTCGCCCTACTCGCGAGTAACGCCGAGCAGCATGGATTCAAGTTGACCAACCATGTCATTGAATCACATGGCATTTGCCAAACTTGCTCCTCCGAAATGAAAGAATAAGATTATAGAAGAACATTATGCGCGCTGAATTTGTAAACCCGTTTTTAGCTTCTTTGATGAACGTACTAAAAACGATGGCATCTCTAGAATTAAAGCCTCAGAAACCAAGAGTGAAGAAAGATGAAATCGCTCGTGGTGATGTGTCCGGCCTAATTGGTATGGTTGGTACACAGTCTCGTGGCTCAATGTCGATCACCTTTGATGAAGGGCTTGCTCTAGAAATCATGGAAAACATGCTAGGTGAACGACCAAACGGTTTGAACGAAGAAGTGACCGACATGGTGGGTGAAATCACTAACATGGTAACCGGTGGCGCAAAGCGTATTCTTGCAGAAAGCGGCTTTGACTTCGATATGGCAACGCCAATCGTGGTTTCAGGTAAAGGCCATACTATTCGTCACAAGTGTGAAGGCGCAATCATCATCATGCCTTTCTCATCTCAGTGGGGTAATGCTTTCATCGAGATCTGTTTCGAATAGAGACAATCGACTAAATAAAAAGCGAAAGGCTGACGTACATACGTCAGCCTTTTTTTATTGCCGTAAATCAACGGACATAAAAAACGCCAACCGAAAGGTTGGCGTTTACAATTATTACTTGGTGTTACTTAAACAGTCTTAAGCTTTCAGCGCTTTAAATGCGTTGATTAGACCGTTAGTAGAGCTGTCGTGAGACGTTACTTGTGCATCGTCTGCAAGCTCTGGAAGAATTTGGTTTGCTAGTTGCTTACCAAGCTCTACGCCCCATTGGTCGAAGCTGAAGATGTTCCAGATAACGCCTTGAACGAAGATCTTGTGCTCGTACATCGCGATTAGGTTACCTAAAGAGCGAGGGTTGATTTGCTTAACAAGAATAGAGTTCGTTGGGCGGTTACCTTCAAATACTTTGAAAGGTACTAGCTCAGCAACTTCTTCAGCTGTTTTGCCAGCCGCTAGGAATTCAGCTTCTACTGTCTCTTTTGTCTTACCGAAAGCTAGCGCTTCAGTTTGAGCAAAGAAGTTAGACATTAGCTTCTGGTGGTGATCAGATGCTGGGTTGTGGCTGATAGCCGGAGCAATGAAGTCTGATGGGATCAGCTTAGTGCCTTGGTGAATCAGTTGGTAGAACGCGTGCTGACCGTTTGTACCAGGTTCACCCCAGATGATAGGGCCTGTTTGGTATTCTACTGGGTTACCTTCACGGTCAACGAATTTACCGTTAGATTCCATATTACCTTGCTGGAAGTAAGCAGCAAAACGGTGCATGTATTGATCGTAAGGTAGGATTGCTTCTGACTCAGCGCCGTGGAAGTTGTTGTACCAAACACCAATTAACGCAAGGATCACTGGAATGTTGCTTTCAAATTCCGTTGAAGCAAAGTGGTTATCCATCTCATGTGCGCCATCGAGTAGCTCAGCGAAGTTATCGAAGCCGATAGATAGTGAGATAGAAAGACCGATCGCTGACCATAGTGAGTAACGACCGCCTACCCAATCCCAGAATTCGAACATGTTGTCAGTATCAATACCAAACTCAGCAACTGAAGCCGCGTTTGTTGATAGTGCTGCGAAGTGCTTAGCAACATGTGCTGAGTCGCCTGCTTCAGCCAAGAACCAATCACGCGCAGAGTGTGCGTTCGTCATTGTTTCTTGAGTGGTAAATGTCTTAGATGCCACTAGGAAAAGTGTTGTTTCTGGGTTAAGAGGCTTAAGTGTCTCAACGATGTGAGTGCCGTCTACGTTAGAAACAAAGTGCATGTTTAGGCGAGTTTTGTATGGCGTAAGTGCTTCAGTTACCATGTATGGACCAAGGTCTGAACCGCCGATACCGATGTTGACGACATCAGTGATCTCTTTACCTGTGTAACCTTTCCACTCACCAGAAACGATACGGTGTGTGAACAGTTCCATTTTTGCTAGTACTGCATTCACTGCTGGCATTACGTCTTTGCCATCAACCATTACTGGCTTGTCGCTACGGTTACGTAACGCAGTGTGGAGAACTGAACGACCTTCAGTCTTGTTGATTGCATCACCGCCGAACATTGCTTCGATTGCAGACTTAACTTCAGTCTCGTTCGCAAGAGCAAATAGGTGCTGCATAGTTTCAGCGTCGATAAGGTTCTTAGAGTAATCCACTAAGATGTCTGAACCGAAACGAGTAGAAAAGCTCTCGAAACGCTTTGCATCTTGAGCAAATAGCTCTTTCATATCCATATCTTGAGCAGACTCAAAATGTGCAGTTAGAGCTTTCCACGCTTGTGTTTGCGTTGGGTTGATATTTTTCAACATGGTATCTATCCCGATGTTACTGTAGGTTTTATTCTAGACGTCACCAAAGTGATGAATAGAACCCCCGATTAGGCGAAAGTTTATATTTTTCTATGATGACCAAATCGCATCACCACTGAAAGATTCTTTGTAATTTTTTTTCACGACGTATTATGCCGCATATGAAGAGCGGTACCTTGAGATAAATCAGAATTAGATTTCCTGATAGCAGAATCGGTACTGACTCTAGCGCTCACATCATTAAATGTGAGCGAAACCTGATAAATTCAAGTTCAAAAGATAGCGTTAAACCACTTTTTTTCCAAATACATTATAGAGGATGGCGTATGTGGATTCAGAAGACGATACACCTACACGTACAAAAACGTGGATTTCATCTCATCACTGATGAAATTGAACAACAGATATCCGATATCCATTCACTGTCTGTTGGTTTATTACATCTATTCATTCAGCATACTTCTGCTAGCCTTACGCTAAATGAGAACGCAGACCCTACTGTTCGCACCGATATGGAATCACACTTTAATAAGTTTGTGCCCGAACGAGCCCCCTACTACAAGCACACCTACGAAGGTGATGATGATATGCCCGCTCACATTAAAGCATCGACACTTGGCACCAGTGTGACAATTCCGATTACCAATGGTCGTTTAGCTTTGGGGACATGGCAGGGCATTTACTTAGGTGAACACCGAGATTGTGGTGGAAGCCGTACCGTTATTGCGACCATTCAAGGTGAGTAACGTTAAGTATCAACAGTGAAATACCGCTTAACAAACATAATGGTAGAAAACAAAAAGGGTGACACAGTTATGTGTCACCCTTTAAAAATATAAGAGAGTCGAGTTGGTAAAACCAGAATTAGAAAGGCTGGTTTATCATAACCCTAAAGGTCCCTTCATCACCGCCTCGCGCTAATTCAGCACGTACAACAATGCCTTCAACCTGGAAACGAACTGCCCCGCCTAGGCTCCATTTCATGTCTGTGTGCAGTGTTTTGATATCGTACTCATCAGCAACACGGCCGACTTCAGCAAACGCCACCCACTGCCACCAAGGCAAATCGTAGTAGTTAATCAGTGGGATATCGCCCAGTGGTTGCCAATCAGGAAGCACTCGATATTCCGCAGAGTAGTGAATAGCAGAACGACCGTGGTAACGGCCTCCGGTATAACCTCTTAAGCGATATAAGCCACCGAGTCGAGCTTGTTCTGTTTCGGGTGGACGAGCACAATCTTGCCCTGAACAGTTGCCCCACGTAGGTGTGTCAGCGGTATAGACATCAAATGCCACGACTTGTTGGTCGAACAAGTTCCCCAAAGGACCCAATGCAAAATACTGACTGTTTTGGAATGTCCACTTCAGCCATAAGTCATCGTTAGACCAACTTTCAGCGCCGGTAGTAAACTCAAGATTGGTATGAGACCCCTTGGTTGGGTTGCGTGTGCTATCACGGTTATCCCAATCAAACGCCAAACTAAAACCTGTCGCCTGTTCGCTATTGTTTAAGCCTTCTAGCTCACGAGCCGTATAGAAAGGCGTAAAGACAATCGAACTGACACCAGACTCTAATGGGGAAGCAAAGCTCACATCTTTGATAGGTTGGAAAGCCCCTAGCAAGCCATGCTCTGCAACATTGCCCCAAGGCAGCAGATACTTAAACTCAACCTGATAGTTTTCTTCTAAGCCGTCGGCAATGGTTTTATCATCAATGGATGAATCATTATCGCCTTGAGAGCCAATGTAATACGGGTTTTCGTTAAAGCGAGCTTGGTACATCTGAGTACTGAACAACACGTTCTCAGACAGTGCGAAGTTAAAGGCTGATAAGAAACCGACGTAGCTGTCTTTATCTGAATAAAGCGCCATGCCAAACAGAGCAGCTTGAGGTTGCCAAACACCCTTTGCGACACCAGCAACCCCGAAGGTATTACCCATGGTTTCAGTACTAAAATAGAAAGGAACAAAGGCTGAATCTTTTTCTTCACTCACAGCGGGAGAAGACAAGCTGACACCGAGTAATGCCATTGCAGACATTAACCAGTGTCGAGTCGTTCGTATGAACATCATTTACTTATAGGATCCATAGTTACTTCGCATTAGTTACTTCACATTAGCTACTTCACGTACTCCATCGCAACACGCGAAGTCAGCTTGGTGACCAGCTCGTAAGCGATAGTGCCGATATGTTCTGCGACTTCTTCTGAAGGTAAATCTTTACCCCATAATGTTGCTTCATCACCGACTTTATCTGCCGCATCAGGGCCAAGGTCAACCGTTAGCATATCCATTGATACACGTCCGGCGATCGGTACTTTTCGGCCGTTAACGAACACTGGAGTGCCGTTAGGAGCAGTGCGAGGATAACCATCACCATAACCTATCGCGATCACACCAACCTTGGTATCTCGCTCACTGGTCCAGTTACCGCCATAACCCACACTTTCACCCGCTTTAACATCACGAACCGCTATCAAGTGCGAGGTCAAAGTCATTACAGGATAAAAGCCAAGATCTTGCGCTGATTTATCAGCAAAAGGAGAAACACCGTAAGAGATAATTCCCGGTCGAACCCAATCAAGATGGCTGTCTGGCCAAGCTAATAGACCCGCTGAAGCAGCAAGTGAACGCTCACCTTCACAACCGTCGGTGAGCGATAAGAAAAGCTCGGTCTGTTCAACGGTGGTTGCTCTATCAAGTTCATCAGCACAACCGAAGTGGCTCATGTAGCGCAGAGGTTTAGCGACATTCGCACATTGATGTAAGCGCTCAACAAAGTTTTGGTATTGCTCAGGACGAGCACCTAGGCGATGCATACCACTGTCGACTTTTAGCCAAACCACAACAGGTGTTTCCAACTCTGCATTCTCTAGCGCGCTTAATTGCTCTTCGCAATGCACGACTGTTTGGATGTTATTGGTCACCAAGATTGGCAAATCACCCGAAGAATAAAACCCTTCTAGCAACAAAATAGGTTTAACAATGCCACCAGCACGAAGCTGTAATGCTTCTTCAATACGCGCCACACCAAAAGCATCAGAGCTTTTTGAATGCTTGGCAATATGCAGTAAGCCATGTCCGTAGCCATTGGCTTTCACAACAGACATTACCTTGCAATGAGGAGCCTTCGACTTTATCTGGTTCAGGTTATGTTCAAGCGCGTTTAAGTCAATACTCGCCGTCGCTGCTTTCATGTAAGTCATTAGTGATTACTCATCATCAAATGCAGGACCTGCATAGTTATCAAATCGGGAGTGTTGACCTTGGAATGTAAGACGAACCGAACCGATCGGACCGTTACGTTGCTTACCAAGGATGATCTCAGCGATGCCTTTCAATGAACTATCGGGGTTATAAACCTCATCACGATAGATAAACATGATTAAGTCGGCATCTTGCTCGATCGAACCTGATTCACGCAAATCCGAGTTTACTGGGCGCTTATCAGCACGTTGCTCTAGGGAACGGTTAAGCTGAGAAAGTGCCACAACTGGTACGTTGAGTTCTTTTGCTAGTGCTTTCAATGAGCGAGAAATCTCGGCGATCTCTAGAGTACGGTTATCAGATAACGAAGGTACACGCATTAATTGAAGGTAATCTATCATGATCATAGAGATACCATCATGCTCACGAGCAATTCGTCGAGCTCGAGAACGTACTTCTGTTGGCGTTAGACCCGAGCTGTCATCGATATACATATTCTTCTTATCCATCAGAATACCCATACTCGACGAGATACGAGCCCAATCTTCATCGTCTAACTGACCGGTACGAATCTTGGTTTGGTCTACGCGAGAAAGTGATGCAAGCATACGCATCATCAGCTGTTCAGCTGGCATCTCTAGCGAGAAGATTAACACTGGCTTGTCTTGCTTCATCGCTGCGTTTTCACATAGGTTCATCGCAAACGTGGTTTTACCCATCGATGGACGCGCAGCAACAATGATTAAGTCAGAACCCTGAAGGCCTGCCGTTTTCTTATTGAGGTCGTTGAAACCCGTATCGACACCTGTCACACCATCTTGTGGCGATTTATATAAGATTTCGATACGTTCTAGCGTCTTCTCTAGAATGCTATCAACGTTTTGTGGACCTTCATTTTCACTTGCTCGGCCTTCGGCAATCGCGAAAACTTTACTCTCAGCAAGATCAACAAGTTCTTCCGATGTACGACCTTGAGGGTCATAACCAGAATCCGCAATTTCATTTGCCACACCAATCAGGCTACGCACCAATGCACGTTGTGCCACGATATCTGCATAGGCATTGATGTTTGCCGCACTTGGCGTATTTTTCGCTAGGTCAGCAAGGTAAGCAAAGCCACCCACTTCTTCAAGTTGCTCACGCAGCTCTAAATGTTCAGAGAGTGTAATAAGATCCAGAGGAGAGCTTTCTTCAAGGATATCCTTTACCGCTTCAAAGATCAGACGGTGAGGACGGCTATAAAAGTCTTTGGCCACAACCTTTTCGGCCACCGTATCCCAGCGTTCGTTATCCAATAACAAACCGCCAATAACAGATTGCTCAGCTTCTAATGAATGTGGCGGGACCTTGATGGCGTCCACCTGATCGTTGGCTGATTTCTGACTTTTGGTATCCACTATGACTACACTCAATAACTAATAATGATCGTTCATTATACCCAAGAACATCCGTTTGTAATCCGATCCTATGAGTTTGTTTTATTCTTCAGCAAGAATTTACCTATTGCTGACGGAATTAACCAAAGGTAGCATTACGATCCTTCCATTCATTCACTGTATAACTGAGGTATGCGTGTCCAAATTATTGGCTCTGAGCACTGGTCTTCTAAGCATCGGTCTCCTGAGCACTCCGTCGGCCTTAGCGGATGATGCTAAAGCCTCTGTTGATGCAATCCTCGACTCGATAGTGGTAGCAGAACCTGCTGCTGAGCCGATCGTCGTTGCACCGACACTTGAAGAAAAAGATATGGATATCGCACCGAGTGATACGAGTGACACAGAACTGCCGAACCCACTGAATACTGAAGTCGAATTTGGATATCAGTCGCATACTGGTAATTCTGATTCTCGATCGCTGAATGCACGCCTGAACGGTGAGTACACGGCTGGCCGTCATAGAACCAGTGGCGAATGGAAATACTACAATCTCTACAAAGATGGCGAAGAAGATAAAAGGCAATCGACATATTCTGCTCAGAGTGACTACAAGTTAAGTCCGAAAACCTACCTCTATGGCAGCTTTAAAGGGGTCGATTCACGATACAGTGCTTATTTTAAGGACTACACCGTTTCTAGTGGTCTAGGTTATCAGTTTTCGAATACAGAAGAGTTTGTGTTGGAGGTTGAAGTGGGCCCGGGTTTTCGTTACCAAGAACCGAACCTTGATGAAATAGACGATGATGACATCATCTTCCCAGAGATCGTTGAAGAAGCGATTTTCCGTGGCAATGTAAATACATCATGGCAGGTATTGAAAAATTTGAAGCTCAAAGCCGATGTGACGTTGGTATCCGGCCACAGCAACCTAAAATTTGATACTGAATTAGAAGCCATCAACGATATTACCGACAATATCGCACTGAAGATTGCTCACTCTCGACAGTACCACGACAAGGTACCTGAAGGGTTGAACAAAGAAGATTCCGTACTGTCTGTAAATCTACTTTTTCAATTCTAAATTTGAGAGCGGGTAGAACGATGTATCGATAAAGAACACCCTCGTTTTTTACTATGTAAGCCCCTCCTCTCTAGTGCTTTCTACTCCTGCAATAGTCGCTGTTCCAAAAAGCTTCAAACTCATATTGCAGACATAAAAAAACACCAGCCGAAGCTGGTGTTTAAAACTTTCAAAAGAAAGAATTCGTCTTGGTACTGAAATTACTCAGCTGCAACGATAGCGATTTTCGCAGTAGCAAAAACTTCAGAGTGAAGTTGGATGCTTACTTCGAATTCGCCGATGTTACGTAGAGCGCCTTCAGGTAGGCGTACTTCGCTCTTAGCTACTGCAACACCTGCCGCTGTAATAGCGTCAGCGATGTCACGAGTACCGATAGAACCGAATAGTTTACCTTCGTCACCAGCTTTAGAAGCGATTGTAACGCCTTCTAGAGTGTTAACGCTCTCAGCGCGAGCTTCTGAAGCAGCTAGTTGCTCAGCAACTTTAGCTTCTAGTTCTGCACGACGAGTTTCGAACATAGCAACGTTGTCTTTAGTTGCCATAACTGCTTTACCCTGTGGGATAAGGAAGTTACGAGCGTAACCAGATTTAACGTTTACTTGGTCGCCAAGGCCACCTAGGTTACCGATCTTATCAAGTAGAATAACTTGCATTATCTTAGTCCTCTTAAACTATTATTAACTATTACCGATTACTGATGCTTGTCAGTGTACGGTAGTAGTGCTAGGTAACGAGAACGCTTGATAGCGCGAGCTAGCTGACGTTGGTATTTAGCACTTGTACCAGTGATACGGCTAGGTACAATTTTACCAGCTTCAGTGATGTAGTTTTTTAGAGTTGCTACGTCTTTGTAGTCAATCTCTTGTACGCCTTCTGCAGTAAAACGGCAGAATTTACGACGACGGAAGAAACGAGCCATGGGCTATCTCCTGATCTAAATTTAATAATGCGGTACTCACACGAACTTATAAATAAGTCTAAGCAAATGCTTGTAGTGAGAATACCTAAACGAGTTGAATAAAATTTAATGACCTAAAAGGCCAAAAAAGAATTACTCAGCAGCAGCTTCTGGCTTAGCTTCTTCTTCACGACGTGGTGCACGTTCTTCACGGTCATCACGACGAGGAGCACGCTCTGCACGCTCTTCTTTTTGCTTAAGCATGATAGATTGCTCAGTCACAGCGCCTTTAGTGCGCATGATCATGTTACGTAGAACTGCATCGTTAAAACGGAAAGCAGTTTCTAGCTCGTCCATCACTTCTTGGCCAGCTTCAACGTTCATAAGAACGTAGTGAGCTTTGTGAAGTTTGTTGATTGGGTAAGCCATTTGACGGCGGCCCCAGTCTTCTAGACGGTGGATAGTACCACCAGCTTCAGTGATTGAACCAGTGTAACGCTCGATCATGCCAGCAACTTGCTCGCTTTGATCAGGGTGAACCATGAATACGATTTCATAATGACGCATTTGGTTGCTCCTTACGGATTATTAGCTTCCACGAAAGGCTCGGTCGTCCAAGGGAAGCAAGGAACTAAAGAAAAATGACCGAGTTTTAAGGACGGCAAATATTATAGAAAGAACCCGGTATTGGCAAGCGGTATTTGGCTAATAATGAAACAGTTTTTCTTTCGCCATCTAGCCATCTGATAAACCAATGAGTTCTGCTATAACAGCCTAAAAAGAAACGCTCACCAACAAGAGGCGAGCGTTAATAAATTCATAGACTTAAAGTCGTTTAACTCTTTATATAGCAAGTACCTCTAAACAACATAGAGACACACAACTAAACCAAGCGTGACTGAGTCAAATGTTGCTGAACCTAGGTTTACTGAGCTAAACGTTGGCGTACCGCTTCGAACAGACAGATGCCCGATGCTACTGAAACGTTCAGGCTCGACACGCTACCTGCCATTGGGATCTTAATCAGATCATCACAGGTTTCACGCGTTAGACGACGCATACCGTCACCTTCAGCACCCATAACCACAGCAAGAGGGCCTGTTAACTTCGCTTGGTAGATATCATGCGTTGCTTCACCTGCGGTACCCACAAACCATACACCCTGTTCTTGCAGTGCACGCATTGTTCGAGCGAGGTTGGTTACACGTACTAGAGGAACGGTCTCAGCCGCACCACACGCTACCTTGCTTACCGTTGCTGTTAGCGGCGAAGAGCGGTCTTTCGGTACGATAACAGCAGCAACACCCGCGGCATCCGCATTACGCAGACAAGCACCTAGGTTGTGAGGGTCTGTTACGCCGTCTAGAACCAACAGCAGAGGCTGTTCGTGCTGCGCAAGGATATCGTCTAGGTGAGTTTCATTAAGCTGCTTAGCAGGCTTCACCTTAGCAATAAGACCTTGGTGATTCGCACCTTGTGCTTTTTCATCAAGCGGCTTACGACCCATTTGTTGAATCGATACACCAAATTGCTGCAATTGATTCAGTAATGGAAGCAGGCGATCGTCTTGACGACCTTTCAGTACATACGCTTCAATAAAACGCGCTGGATCTTTTTCTAGTACGGCTTTCACCGCGTGAATACCGTAAATAAATTCGTTACTCATTGTCTCTGGTTACTCTTATTGCTCAGAGGTGAATGTCATCAAACCCGATGCACCCATCTCTGTATTGTTTATTTCGAGAGCATGCATCTTCCGCCTGATACTCTCGCATTTAAATTCGTTAGACGTTTAAGCGCTACTCGTCACTGTAATGACGATAGCTTAAGACTTATCAGCCTTTGGCTTACGGCTTGCTGCGCGCTTTTTCTTCGCACGAGCTTTAGCAGCACCAGTTTTATTCGCTGGCTTTTTCTTCTTAGATGAACTTTCGCTACTTCCATCAGGTCGCTTAGTTGGTTCAACTAAAGGCGTTGCAGGTACACCCGGCTTATTGCTCTTCACCGCTGAACGCTTCTTGCTTTTCGCCTTTTTCATCGCTTCAGCAGCACGCTTCTTGGCTGTTTTACCTTTACCACGCGGCTGACGATCGGTGTCTTCTAAATCAAAGTCGATTTGACGAGTTTCTAAGTTAACCGCAGAAACCTTCACTTTAACCGAATCACCCAAGCGGTAGATATTACCTGAGCTTTCACCCACTAGACGCTGACCAACAGCATCAAATTGGTAGTAGTCATTCGCTAGCGCAGAAATATGTACCAGACCATCGATGTGCAGTTCCGTTAGACGCACAAAGAAACCGAAGCCAGTCACGTTGGCAATCACGCCATCCATCACTTCGCCAACATGGTCTTGCATGTATTCACATTTCAGCCAGTCGTTCACTTCACGCGTAGCATCATCAGCACGACGCTCAGTCATTGAACACTGTTCGCCGTAGAAGTCCATATCATCGAAAGTGTAGTGGTAACCACCGGTTGGCGTCCAACGCTCGCTGTTACGACCTTCTTCTTTCGCAATAAGGTACTTAATTGCACGGTGCAATAGTAAATCTGGGTAACGACGAATTGGCGAGGTAAAGTGAGCATAGCGCTTAAGAGCTAGACCAAAGTGACCCGCGTTGTCCGCGTTGTATACCGCTTGTTTCATTGAGCGCAACAGCATAGTTTGGATTAACTCACGGTCTTCACGTTCGTTAATCTGCTGCATCAGTTGTGCATAGTCTACCGGAGATGGCGACAGGCCACCCTCCAGCGTTAAACCTAGTTCACTTAAGAAGCTCTTGAAGCCCATTAAGCGCTCTTCACCCGGAGTATCGTGAACACGGTATAGAGCCGGCTCTTTCGCTTTTTCTACGTAAGATGCCGATGCGATATTCGCAAGAATCATACATTCTTCGATGATCTTGTGTGCATCGTTGCGGATTACTGGCTCAATACGGTCAATCTTACGATCCGCATTGAAGATAAACTTAGTTTCTACCGTTTCAAATTCAATCGCACCACGTTCGTCACGCGTTTTCTTAAGCACCTTGTACATCTTATGCAGTTCTTCAAGATGTGGTACTTCTGGTTCGTAACGTTCACGTAATTCTTCATTGCCATCTAAGATCGCGCCTACTTTGTTATAAGTAAGACGAGCATGAGAATTCATGACTGCTTCATAGTGCTTGTAGCCTGACAGTTTACCTTTGTCTGAGATAGTCATCTCACACACCATACACAAACGGTCGACTTGAGGGTTCAATGAACACAAACCATTTGAAAGGACTTCTGGCAGCATTGGGACAACTTGTGACGGGAAGTATACCGAGTTACCACGGTTAATCGCTTCTTTGTCTAGCGCTGTCTCTGGGCGAACGTAGTAACTTACGTCAGCAATCGCTACCCACAGGCGCCAGCCGCCGCCTTTCTTCGCTTCACAGTAAACCGCATCATCGAAGTCACGCGCATCTTCACCATCGATAGTAACCAATGGCAATTTACGCAGATCAACACGTCCTTCTTTTGCTTCTTCAGGAACATGCTCACCGAGGTTTACGATTTGCTTATCTACCGCTTCAGGCCACTCTTGTGGGATCTGGTGAGTACGGATCGCGATCTGCGTTTCCATACCCGGAGCCATATTCTCACCAAGAACTTCGGTCACTTTACCCATCATGTTACGAGAACGACCACCACGGTCCGTAATTTCAATCACAACCACATTACCCATTCGAGCACCGCCTTTATGCTCAGTTGGGATCTGGATGTCGTGACTAATACGCGAATCATCAGCAACCACATAAGAATGGCCGTACTCTAGGAAGAAGCGACCAACAAGTGGCGTTTTACGCTCTTCAAGCACACGAACCAAACGGCCTTCACGACGGCCACGCTTACTGTTGTCAGTAGGCTGAACCAATACGTAATCACCGTGCATGATAGTTTTCATCTGATGATGCGGCAGCACGATATCATTGTCTTTACCCACACTGCCGTCTGGGCGTACCCAACCATGACCGTCTTTATGACCAATCACAAAGCCTTTAATCAATTCCATCTTCTCAGGCAATGCGTAACACTGACGACGGGTAAAGATAAGCTGTCCATCACGTTCCATTGCACGTAAACGACGACGCAGCCCTTCATATTGTTCCTCTCCAGCCAAACCCAAAGCTTCGAATAGATCGTTGCGGTTCATAGGAATATTCGCGTCTGTTAGAAACGAAATAATGAACTCACGGCTTGGTACTGGGTTTTCGTAATTTTTCGACTCTCGGTCGGCAAAAGGATCAACAGTGGTTGTCGCTGTCGTGTTTTCTGACATTGGTGTGTTTTTTGACATAGGCGGGCCTGCTTAAGCAAGGAAGGTATATTACCCCTAGTATATCTGATGCTAGAGGTAAGCTACAGATATGCTTTGGAAAAGCCTAAAATAACCTAAGATTGATACATATCTTCACTTTGTGAAACATCACTTCATAGACGCGGACTATCATCAAAATTTCAAGCAAACGATAAAACAAACGTTTGCGCCATGAATGAAATACACTATTATCCACACACTTTAACAACTCCTGTTCTGAGTATTGATATGAAACTAAAACGCACCCTATTGGCTTCAGCGATGGCAAGCCTAGCTCTATTTCCATTTGCTAGTTCAGCAATGGAAAAAGCTGACCTGATGATAACCGATGCCATGGTTCTAACCATGAACCAAGAAAAAACGGTTTAGGAGAGCGGCACTGTTGTGGTCAAAGACAACAAAATCATTGCGGTTGGCGATGCTTCACTAGAGAAGCAGTACCAAGCTAAACAAGTGCTAGACGTTGATGGCGATATCGTAATGCCAGGTCTCATCAATACTCATACTCATGTATCCATGACGGTTTTCCGTTCGTTGGCCGATGATGTGCCTGATCGCTTGCACCGCTACATCTTCCCACTTGAAGCTAAGTTAGTATCTCGCGATATGGATCGTATAGGCGCTAACCTTGGTAACGTTGAAATGGTAAAAGGTGGCGTAACTACTTACGCTGATATGTACTACTTTGAAGACGAAGTCGCTAAAACTGTTGATAAAATTGGTATGCGCGCAGTATTAGGCGAAACAGTAATCAAATTCCCAGTGGCTGATGCGGCCAACGCGGAAGAAGGTATTAAATACGCATTGAACTTCATTGAAGAATATAAAGATCACCCGCGTATTACGCCTGCATTTGCTCCTCACGCCCCTTACACAAACACAACCGAAGTCCTTCAAAAAGTAGCAAAGCTTTCTCTAGAACTTGATGTTCCAGTAATGATTCACTTAGCTGAATCTCATCGTGAAGAAGAAAAAATTGCAAAACGAGCTGAAGGCTTATCTCCGGTTCAATACATGGACAGCATTGGTGCACTAAACAAAAACTTAGTTGGCGCACACATGATCCTAGTAGACGATCATGATATCGAGCTAGTGAAAAAATCAGATATGGGCGTGGCCCATAACATGAGTGCCAACATCAAGTCAGCAAAAGGCGTGTCACCTGCGCTTAAGATGTATGACGAAAATGTACGTATCGGTTTAGGTACTGATGGCCCAATGTCAGGTAACACATTGAGCACCATTGATGAGTTCAACCAAGTCGCTAAGGTTCACAAATTGGTGAATAAGGATCGTGCTGCAATGCCACCGATCAAAGTGATCGACATGGCAACAATGGGCGCAGCAAAAGCACTACACATGGAAGATAAGATCGGTTCTCTTGAAGCAGGCAAACTAGCCGACATCATAGTGATCGACACCAAGGCTCCAAACATGGTTCCTGTGTACAACCCATACTCTGCATTAGTTTACTCAGCTAACTCGGGGAACGTTCGTCACACCATCGTTGATGGCAAGATCATCATGCAAGATCGCGACATGCTAACGGTCGATGAAGATCAGATTCGCCAAGAAGCACTCGATTTCACCAAAGTCGTTCGTAAGACGGTAATTGAATCTGGTGAAGTTGTTCAGTAACGTCATCGAATGAAATAAACGGCTTTCCGTTCAGATCAAAAAAGGCCTCATAGGTATTTACCTATGAGGCCTTTTTATATCAATATCTTTCTAGTTCAAGACAGATGGTTAACGAGTGCAGTCGTTAATCATCAACCTCAATTAATAATTGTAATTACCAGAACACGTCTCGACGTTTTGCTCGAGCGATAATGTTGTCTGGCATTCTCCGCTCCAAACCGCTTCGAAGCACAGTTATACGCTTATGTTGCCTTTGATCCGCAGTCACCGAGTTGTATAACCAGCGATAAGCATCTTCATAATCTAACGGGCTACCGTAATCACGTAGCAAGAGTTCCGCTAAGTGGATACTTGCACTTAAGTTACCCATCGAGGCGGCTTCACGTAAATACGGGATCGCACGCTCTTTGTCTTGCTGCACCAAAGTGCCAAGAGAATAATAACGTCCTAACTGCTCGAGTGCCGCTGGTAAACCTTGATGTGCTGCGTTTTCCATATAGTAAAGACCAAGCTCTACATCTTGCGGAACACACACACCCCAAGCCAGCATATCACCGTATAAAAACTCATAAGAAGGCAAGCTAATACGTGTTGCACGAGCAACGATATCTTCAACTAACTGGCACTTATCAGCTTTCACTCGCTCTAGGTGTTGATTATTCTCAATTAAATTAATCAGTTCAGCTTCTGTATATATTGGAACGGGCTCTCCCACATCAGCCAAATCTGCATGACTCAAGGGTGAGCTCAGCGCCACTATCAATGAAGCTGCTACAATTCGTAGCTTCATACCTGCACTCTATTATCTGTCGTTAAAGCTATCTATTGAGGGCAGCAGACGATTTCTGCACGCACCAAAATAGGGTGAACTTCACTTTCCATGATATCTGTATCGGCAATAACCTTGACGGCTTTAGACAAAACTTGCCGCTAATGGGCAATATTTTGCCATATGGCGTTCAAAAGATCATCACGAACGGCTTCGTTTTCAAATTGCAGGTATTAAAAAGCCGACTTAATAAAGTTAATGCCGTTCGGATAAGCATTATTGCTTGAACCTGAACGGATATTTGGCTGGGA
>NZ_JBFSUD010000087.1:0-17643 GCF_041467175.1 Vibrio sp. 10N.247.310.24 | reverse complement strand
ACAACGGTATGCTAAGAACAAAAATGCCGTTCACTCTTAAGTGAACGGCATTAGCACTAGGCGGGACATTTTTTATATACGATAGAATACTTCTAGCTCTGAACTGCTAGCTCTTAAACGTATTCGAGAGCTCTTTCAGCGATGTTGCCAACTCAGCCTGCTCTTTCGCTGTTGCAGCAATTTGCGTTGCGCCTGTCGTAGATTCTGTCGACTTCTGCTCTACCGCCACAACGTTCTGAGCAATATCTTGAGTCACTACTGCTTGCTCTTCAGTTGCGGTTGCGATCTGCTCTGCCATGCTGAATATTTCGCTCACAGCCCCTGAAATATCTTGCAGGGTCTGTTCTACTCCTCGTGAGTCTTCAACCGCTCTTGAAGACATCTTCTTGCTGTTATCAATCACATTGAACGCTGTTTGCACGTCCGATTGTAGCGAGTTAATGAAGCCTTCAATTTCCGAAGTGGACTGTTGCGTACGCTGAGCCAAAGTACGAACTTCATCGGCTACGACAGCAAAACCACGACCTTGTTCACCAGCTCGAGCGGCTTCAATCGCTGCATTTAACGCTAACAAATTGGTTTGTTCGGCAACAGATTTAATCACATCAATCACACTGTTAATGTTGTTGCTGCTTTCGTGTAGATGAGTGATTTTTTCAGCGAGGCCGTTAATCTCAGAAGCCAAGGTTTCTATCGACTCATAAGATTGTTGAACCGTGCTTAAGCCTTGCTGTGATTGTTCATCAGCGATCTTCGCTGAGCTTGCCGTTTGCTGTGTTTTAGCCGCGACTTCATTCACCGTCGCTGATAGCTCTTCTGTTGCTGTCGCAATCAAGCCAATCTGGTCTTGCTGTTCAACTAAGGTACTTGAGTTGTATTGGCAAGTTTGCGCCGTCTCTTCTGCTGCTGAAGCAAGCGTCAGGCTAGATTGAGATAGGTCATCGATAACTTGAGAAAACTTCTCTAATGTTTCATTAAGCGACGATGAGATTTGACCCAGCTCACTATTACCTTCGTAAGTCGCACGAACGGTTAAGTCATTGTCATTTCGGACTTTAGAAAGCACTCGCGTTAGATCTTTAACTCGAGTCGTTAAATCAGTAATGGCTTTGAAGCTAACAAAAGTTGCGAACAAAGTGATCACAACAAACATCACAATACTGCCCATCATTGCTGATTGAGCTTGCTGAGTTTTCTGATCCGTCAGTGTAATAAGAGACTCTGCTAACTGATTTTCAGTCTTCTTCAGCTGAACAATTCGTGCTGTCGATTGAGCAAACCAATAAACAGGATCGACATCAAAGCCACTCATTTTCGATTCAGCCACATCACGAAGTTTTTCCACTTCAGCCACCGAGCGATCATTCAGTTGTTGTTTAAAGAAATCAACGTTATCTGGGTTACCAAAAACTTCAAAGTTCGCAAAATATGTATTTTGCTCGGTTACCAAAGAGATGAATTTAACCAGCATACCCGGCCCAAATTCATTTTTAGAAAAGGTGTTGTTGAGAACCGCACGTTCGATACCCGCACGCTCTTTGCCTTGTAGAAAATTATAGTAGGCGATAGTTTCTGTCGTGATGGTGGCATCAGTACTTAGCTCAGCAATTAATGCAGATACACTCAATAACTTAGCATTAAGTTTGGTGTAGTAACCTAATGCTTCAGAAAGCGGAATTGATTGAGAATCCACTCTATTGCGAATCGAAGTAATTTGGTTGAGACTTTGGCTGATTTCAGTATTCAGACGCGCGATCTGCGATAAGCCGATTTCTTCAGACTGCCAGTACTCGGTTCTTTGATTACGTTTGCTGTCTGCGTTAATTCTTTGTGCTTTTAGCTCACTGCCAAACTTGTTTCCCTGTGAGCCAATAAAGCCAGCCGTCATACCACGTTCTTTCTGTAACTCGTGCACCAACTCACTGTACACTACCGACAAACGCGTAAGTTGGTTTAATGACGACATTTCACTGGTGGTTTCTACGCCTTTTGAAATGGCAGAAACACTAAGCCATAAAAACCCTAAGATCGGTAAGATAAGCAAAGCGATGATTTTTTGCTTAAATGACATATCGGTTAAATTCATTATTATTTCCCTAACAACTAACAAATCTTCTCAGTCATCGAATTTGGCTTCCTTCTAACGGGTGCGCCTTAATGGTGACTCTATAATTATTCAAGCTGACCTATGTAAACCATGACCTAACTACACAGTTCAGCGCAGAGGACGTTAACATTTAACCTTATAAAACTCATTGGTTTATGAATAAAACTGTTAACTATCTGACTTAACCAGACGAAAAATACGTGTAACAACATTTCTCTGACGCAGTGACTAAAAATTGACACACACTGCATAATCATAAAGTGGTAGACCAGCACTCACTGTGTAACCCTTACCAAGCTGTTCACTCACGAGCATCTATATATTCAGTCTCAAATATGTATACTGCGAGCTTATTAAGTAGAAGCTCGCAGTAAATATGCGACAACAGCTGAGAGGTATTTTTATGGATTGCCCCGCTTGCGAAGAACACATTGGATGGGAATGGGTAGAAGAGGAAGCAATCGAACCCAATGAAGAATTCGATTGCCCAGAGTGCAAAGAAACGCTGATGTACACCATCGATGAAGGTACCTATTACGGCGCACAACATAAAACCGTCGAAGTTGTTGATGATTAGAGTTTTTTATTACCGATTAATGCTATCGATCTTTGCGAGATTGCCAGAGTAACCAGACACTCCTTTACTAGAACGAGTGTTCATCTTAAAATATTGAACATATGTTCAGATTAATGAAGTAGATGTTATGGCCAAGACAGCGAAGTTCGATAGACAAGACGTAGTAGATAAAGCGACTAACCTGTATTGGGAAAAGGGCTTTCACGCAACTTCTATGCGCAATCTACAGGACGTGATTGATATGCGTCCCGGCAGTATTTATGCGGCTTTTGGCAGCAAAGAAGGCTTGTTTAAAGAGACATTGGCTCGCTATACCGAACTCGGCATTCACAATTTGAACCGCTTTCGCAGCGAAACCGACTCTCCAATCAAAGCACTAGAAAACTTCGTAAAACGTGCCGTTGTCGAATCGAAAAAAAGCGCGCCTAACGGCATGTGTATGCTGGCTAAAACAGTAGCTGAACTGACGGATGAGCACGCTGAATTATTAGAAGAAGCCAAGAAATCACTCAAAATCATGGAAGGCGAGTTCGCTAAGCTGATTGCCGAAGCGCAAGATTTAGGTGAGATAAGTAAAGATCGAGAACCTACTCAACTAGCTCGCCACGTTCAGGTTCAAATTGCAGGACTACGCACTTATGCAAAAACCTGCGATGACACAGAACTACTCAACTCAATGGTTGAAGACATCTTCAAGTACCACCCTTTTTAGTAACTGAGCGTATATAGGCTCAGATCTACAAAAAGACGCCCAAGTATTACTACTAATACTTGGGCGTCTTTTTATTTATTGCCTTTCAGCCAATCTTAAAGCCGATGGCTTTTATACTTTCCTCATGATCAACGCCTGAGCATTGAGCATCGCCTCTTTGGTGCTGACGTCTAAGGTTTTCACGTTCGCAAAGCGTTCGATCTCTTTAATTGCCACATCATGAGCAAAAATCACCAACCTCGCCCGTTCAATATCTTTTTGTGTGATGCGATTGCCGATTCCGTTGGCCCCCTGCGTTTCGACTTTAATCCGAACCCCAAGATGATGAGCCGCCTTTTCCAAAGACCTAGCCGCAAGAAACGTATGAGCAACACCAGATGGACAAGAAGTGATCGCTAATACATCCGCTTGCCCTTCTTCCGTTACCGAGCCACCCGTGAACTGATTAGAATTCGCTTCGCCTTCGACCACGTTCTTTTTCAGCAGTATCACAATCAGAGCCGTCGTTAGAGCACCTGCTAGTGTGCCGACGATATAGCCAATCTTGCCATCAACCACTGGCAATACAATCCAGCCGCCCCATGGTGCATGGTTCACTACATGGAACATAAAGCCGACCACGTTACCAACTACGCCACCAGCAACAACAGCAGGCAGAACGCGCGCAGGGTCGGCGGCAGCAAAAGGAATCGCACCTTCACTGATGCCAATCATTCCCATGATGCCTGCGGCTTTTCCGGCTTCTCGTTCGTCTCGTTTGAACTTCTTAGGTGATATAAAAGTGGCAAGCGCCATACCTAATGGTGGCGTACAAATGGCAATACCGACGCCGCCCATCAACCATGGCTGGGTATTCACCTGCGTTTGAGCAAACAGCGTTGCGACCTTATTGATCGGGCCACCCATATCAAAGGCCGTCATCGCACCCAAAATGCTACCCAACACCACTTTTCCTGAGCCTGCCATGCCAGTCAGCATTTGGTTCATCTCTAGCATCACTTGGGCAATAGGAGAACCAATCACCCACATCACCGCACCACAGGTAACAAAGGTGCCGACTAGTGGATAGATGAAGATCGAGCTCAGCGAGATCATGCTGTCTGGCAGCTTGATCTTCTTAAGTAGATTAACCACAAAGCCCGCGAAGAAACCGACCACTATCGCACCGAGGAATCCGGTGTTGTATTGATTGACCGCGACCCAAGAGCCAATCATGCCCGGAGCTAAACCCGGTTTGTCAGCCATCGAATACGCGATGTAACCACCGAGTACCGCAGTAAACAGGGTTAACCCCGCGATGCCCATCTGTGCAATGTCAGCAAGCACGCCGCTTTCTGGTACTGCGCCATGACCCGACATCATTACCGACAGAGACAACAGAACCCCACCCGCAACCACGAATGGGATCATGTGTGACGTGCCGTACAGCAGGTGTTCTTTGAGGCGATTAAGAGATTGAGCCCAAGGGCTGAGCGGCTCGACATACACTTCATGATGGCTTGAGGCGTAACTATCGAACGATTCAGAATTCGCTTCGAGAAACAACTCTTGAGCTTCCTCTACCGACTCAACAGCCTTTAATTTTGTAACAAAGTCATCTTCAATCAGTTTGGTCGAGATCTGAGCCAACACCTCGATATGATGGTCATCGTTGTTATCGGGCGAAGCAAGCATGAAGAACACATCAGACAGCTCACCGCCGTCGGCGCCATAATCAATGCCCGTTCGGCTAATCCCAACTGCAACGGCTGGCTTAGCAACCGCAGTGCTTTTCGCGTGTGGAATGGCAATACCATCGTCAAAACCTGTATTACCGATGGCCTCACGCTTCCAGATATCATCAAGGAACTCACTTTTATTGGAGAGCTTACCTGCGCGGTCAAGCAGTTCGACAAGCTCTTCAAATACCGCCTGTTTAGAGTCTGCCTTTAAATCCAGACAGATAATCTCCGGCTCTATAATGTCAGTGATGTCCATGTGCTGCCTCGTCCGAGTACCAATTTGAGTAAATGAGATAAAGAGGTTAATGATATGAAAAGATTAACGATGCAATCCCGCTCGATATATAGGACGAAAGGTGCATTAACTGGATAATTGTAACCAAGAAGCAAGAGTGTGACGTTCACCTTTGAATTAAAAACGGGAATCCATAAACTTCCTAGATTCAGATAGTCCCATCGATCCAAGTAAACTGTCGATCTAAGCACACCGAGAATAATAATGAGAATTGTAGCGGTAACTGCGTGCCCTACAGGCATTGCGCACACCTATATGGCAGCTGATGCACTAAATAAAACAGCCCCAAAATTCAATGTTTCAATCAAGGTTGAGACTCAAGGCGCTATGGGGATTGAAAACTTACTGACAGGCCAGGATATTACCCTCGCAGACAAAGTGTTGATCGTCTCTGATATCGACATCGAACAACCAAGTCGATTTGACCCAGCGAAAACCGTATTCATTCCAATGGAAGAGGTGTTATTGAGTGTCGATAAAGTCTTTATCAAGCATTGTCGAACTTAAACCTTTCATGAATGAATATCAGATCACCTTCTTCGTTGACGATCCTGCCGCGAACTCACACGTCGCGCAGCCGTTGACTCGTTTAGCGAAGAAGTTCAAAAGCAACATCCGCATTATCAACATCACTCAAAATCGAACCGCTGATCTCTCCAAATCTGTCGCGATGTTACAAGTGGGTTTACTCCGAGGGGATTTGTGCCAGGTAACCGCAGTAGGTATTGATGCTGAACTCGCATGTTTTGTAATAAAAGACGTGATTGCTGAGCATTACGACATGGTTGGCTCACAAGTGAATCATGAGTTCTCGAACGACTTAATCCAGCGTATGCCTCAGATATGCCCGCCTTGTGACATCAAGTGGCACCACGCTAAGGCGCAAACTCAACTGACAAAATTTGAGTGCTTGAAAGGGCTCGCTCACCTCGTTTATCCAGAAGATCCAGATGAGCTGATTTTGGCTTTCATTAAGCGAGAAGAACGCTCTTCAACCTGCGTGTCACCAGGTATCGCACTGCCACATGTGATGTTTGAATCTACTCAAGATCTCTCGATCGCGGTCATCGTCAGTGACAACCCGATTGACTGGGCATCTCAAATTGGCCAAGTACACGTAGCTATCGCTTTAGTACTGCCAACCAAGCCGCAACGTGAACACATTGTGGCGGCTACCAACCTAACTAGAAACCTACTTCACGATCAGGTCAACGAGCGTTTGCAAAAGACTCGAAGCAGTGTCGATTTACAAGCATTGCTGATGTATATCTCATCTCGCCTGCTGTAAGGCTACTCACTCCAAAAGACGGCTCAACAAAAAAATACGCTCCGACTTAAAAAGACGGCTTAACTAAATAGAACCACGATATTCAGTCGGCGTTCTACCGGTGCGATTCTTAAATACTCGACAGAAGTAGTTCACATCCTTAAAACCGCAACGTAATGCCACTTCATTGAGCTTGAAATTGTACTTCTTGAGCATGAATTTGGCGCGGTCAACACGGACTCGGGTGATGTATTCTGCCAGCGTCATGTGGCCTTGTTGACGGAACATTCGCGACAAGTGATTGGATGAAATACTAAAGCGTGAGGCAATGCTGTCTCGGGTGATCTGGCGGTGGAAGTTTTCTTGAATGTAGATACAAATCCCCTGATACACATCCTGTACTCGGCTATGAGATTTTTCTACGGGCGCTTCCAGCATGGTTTTACTGTATTGCAGTAGAGCTTGCAGCAATAACTCATCCATCGGCTGCTTGTTACTCTCTCTCACTAGTGAGCTGAGCGCCTCCAAAATGTTATCAATTGCAAACCCAGAGCGAGTCTGAATACTGTGTTTTTGGATATCGTAAAAGCTCTCCTCGCCTTTGCGCTTACTCACCAAACTTAAACCAAGCTGACGACGACCAAACAACATGCTCAACACCGAGCAGTCTGTATCCCAGTTTGGCTTGTTCCAGCAGTTGGGTGGGATGAAAATCGCGTCTCCGGCTTTGGCGATAACGTTGGTTATTTTGCGATCATGACTCTCCATTTCATTAATATACTCTCCGTCTAGCACTAGCTCTAAGCGCGGAAAGTTCACCTGATAACTGCACGCTGAAGGCGTGTGAAAATCTCCAGCAAACCAGATGTTATGAAACGGTTCTCGCTCATTTAATACAGACGAGATTAAGTCATGAAATATCATTATTCGAACTCTAATGGGCAGCAATAAGGCTACGGGAATAGATATACCCCTTAGTGAAACATAGCGCTATTGAGCAAAATCACAATTTGAGATCTAGGCTACAAAAATCCAGTCACGGAAATAAATTTCCAGTAACGAAACTGACCTAGAACGTTCCTGCTCTGATAAACAAATACGCTACAGCCCTTATAAATAAAAGCCTAAACACATCTTAAACTCTGTCAACACCGCCCTTAAAACAGCCACTCGACCGATCAAAATCACACTCCACTTATAACGCAACAATCATCCAGTAAATGCGTTTTTTCTTCACTACAGAAGGTAAGCCGTAGATTCCAGAATACCCCTAACAAAATAAAAACAGAGTAGGGGTTCATTATGATCACGACATTGATCAATCAAGATTTGATTAAGCTTTCGCTTAGCGCTAATTCAAAAGAAGACGTATTTAAAGAGCTGATAGACGTGCTTTACACACAAGGCCGAATTTCAGACAAAGTACAGTTTCTTGCCGACATTAAGGCGAGAGAAGAACAAGGTAATACCGGATTTGAAGAAGGCATTGCCCTACCACATGCGAAAAGCAGCGCGGTGATCAAACCCGCGGTTGTTATCGGCGTCCACAAGCAGGGTATCGAGTACGGCGCCGATGACGGCCAACCATCAAAACTCTTCTTCATGATTGCGTCTCCAGATGGCGGCGATGATCACCACATCGAAGTATTGGCAGAGCTTTCTTCAAAACTGATTGAAGAAGGCTTTATCGAAAGCTTCATGAATGCTCAATCTGAACAAGAAGCATTAGAACTACTGCTTACCAAACCTGAGCCTTCAGAAGCGGAAACCAACGTTAAGAAACAAGGTTTCATCATTGGTGTCACTGGCTGCCCAGCTGGCGTTGCACACACTTATTTGGCAGCTGAAGCGCTAGAGAAAGGCGCAGCGGCTCTTGGCTACGACATCAAGGTCGAAACCAACGGCTCGATAGGCGTTAAAAACAGCCCGACTCAAGAAGAGATCGAACGTGCAGACGCGATTGTCGTCGCTTGTGACAAGCAAGTAGACATGGCTCGCTTTGCCGGAAAACGCGTCATCAGCACCAACGTAAAAGCACCAATCAAAGACGCACAAAGCTTGATCAAGCAAGCACTCAACGCGCCAAGCTATCAAGCAGAACAAACGCCGACCAACCAATCTGTTGTAGAAAAAGCCTCACAAGCGCGTTCAGACCTTTATCGTTACTTGATGAATGGCGTATCTCACATGATCCCATTCGTGGTGACGGGCGGCCTTTTGATTGCGCTTGCACTGGCGATTGGCGGCGAGCCAAGTGAATCAGGCATGGCGATTCCTGCTGGCAGCATGTGGAACCAAATCCTAGAAGTGGGCGTGGTTGCTTTCACATTGATGATCCCAATCTTGGCGGGCTACATTGCTTACGCGATTGCTGACCGCCCTGCCCTAACCCCTGGCCTTATCGGTGGTTGGATTGCTAACAACGGCTCTTTCTATGGCGCTGACGCAGGTACAGGCTTCATTGGCGCAATCATCGCAGGTCTATTAGTGGGTTACTTCGTTAAATGGATTACCTCGTTTAACTACCACAAATTCGTTCAACCGCTTGTGCCTATCATGATCGCTCCGATCACTGGCTCTTTGTTCATCGCAGGCTTATTCATTTTTGTGATTGGTGCACCTATCGCTGGGCTGATGGATGCTCTTACTGCACTACTAACGAGCATGAGTACAGGCAACGTGGTTCTGCTAGGCATCGTACTGGGTGGTATGGCTGGTTTCGATATGGGCGGTCCATTCAACAAGGTGGCGTTCCTTTTCTCGGTCGGCATGATTGCCAGCGGTCAAACTCAATTCATGGGTGCTATGGCGTGTGCAATCCCTGTTGCTCCACTGGGTATGGCTATCGCAACCAGACTTGGCCGTAAGTTCGACCTGTTCGAATCTTCTGAAATTGAAGCAGGTAAAGCAGCAGGCGCTATGGGCTTAGTGGGTATCTCTGAAGGTGCGATTCCTTTCGCAGCTCAAGATCCAATGTCGGTTATCCCTGCCAACGTACTTGGCTCAATGACAGCGGCTGTTATGGCGTTCTCATTTGGTATCACCAACAGCGTTGCGCACGGTGGTCCAGTAGTCGCTCTACTTGGCGCTATGAACTACCCAATGCTGGCACTGCTGTGCATGGCATCAGGTGCGGGCGTAACAGCGGTTACTTGTATTGCGCTTAAGAATCTACGCAAAGCCAAGCTAACGACAGCAGCGGCTTAAGCCATTTCAACTCCAATGGCTTGAGCCCTTCGACCCTACTGTTTTTAGTAACTAATACTTTTAACAACGAATAAGTCGAGTAGAGCTCAAGCCATGTTTCCCTTCATGGTGATTTCGATGTCTGATTTTTCTTTAGCGAACGATTCGTTCGTACAACGCTTTTTCTACCCTATGACTAACGTGATTCAAAACTACGCATGGGGTAGCCCTTCTTCGTTTAGCCAACTGTTTGGTATTGATAACCAATCAGGTGAGCCACAAGCGGAGATCTGGATGGGCGCTCACCCGAATGGCTGCTCAATGGTGAACGACAACGGGCAGCAGACCACATTGTCTAGCTTGATTTCTAAGAACCTAAACCTGTTTCTAAGTGAGAAAGTCGCGAGCCGTTTTGGTGAACTTCCGTATCTGTTTAAGGTGTTAGCGGCGGAGAAAGCACTGTCTGTTCAAGTACACCCGAACAAGCAGCAAGCCGAATCTGGCTATGCTCTTGAAGAACAGCAAGGCATTCCGATGACGGCTGGCAATCGTAATTACAAGGATGCCAACCACAAGCCAGAACTGGTGTATGCCCTAACTGACTACACCGCGATGAATGGTTTTAGATCAATCAGCGAGATTCTTGAGCACTTCCATTACCTTGATATTCCAGAGCTGCATTCGATGGTCAATGACCTAGAGGGCGGCCAAACTCCCAATGGATTAGCGAGCTTCTTCGCGAGCTTATTGTCTTTGCAAGGAGAACAAAAAGGCATGGCGCTGACCATGTTGCTGATGAAGGCGAAGCTTTCAGATACACCTGTGTTCCAGTTGATTTCAGAACTGGAAGAGCAATACCCGGGTGATGTCGGGTTGTTTGCTCCACTGCTATTGAACGTGATCACTCTAAAGCCGGGGCAAGCCATGTATCTAGATGCCGAGACTCCCCACGCTTACATTAGAGGTACGGGCTTAGAAATCATGGCGAACTCAGACAATGTACTCCGCGCAGGGTTGACACCTAAGTACATGGATATCAATGAATTAGTCTCTTGTACTCAATTCAATGAAAAGCCGGCGGATAGGTTACTGCTCAGCCCGATAGAGCAAGGTGATGTGATGGAATATCAAATTCCAGTCGAGGATTTTAAGTTCTCTATCGTGCAAAACTCACATCAGCGACAGATCACTACCGAAGGTGCCGAGATCCTACTACCTCTCGACGAATCTATGGTGCTTACTCACCAGTGCGGCGAAACCTGTGTGATAGAGAAAGGCCAATCGGTTTTCATTCCGGCTTACGCAGAGAGCTACAAACTGGACTGCGTTGGACGTGTCGCGCGCGCTTACAGCTAGCTTCCTTAGAACTCAGTACAAGGTCTTACTGCCCTGCTCATGCGGGGCATTTTTGTTTCTGATGAGACCAGTCTACGTGTCAAAAACATAAACAAATACGTTATCAAATATGACCCATCTCACACTGCATTAATGATGCAAATCACACTTAATTTTGCTGGATACAAATGTACAGTGAAGGGCTTTTATTTGCTATTTCGCGAATCGGGTTAATCCATTAATTTTAATTCAAGAACTTCAATATTGAATGAGTTAATAAATGATCACACAGCTAACTAACGTCAACTTAATTAATAACAATCTTCAAGCGAATAATAAAAAAGAACTGTTTGAAGAATTGGCAGGCATGTTATTTGAGAACAACCGAATCAGTAATAAAGAAGCCTTCTTGGCAGACATCGAAATTCGTGAATCTCAAAGTATCACCTCGATGGATGGCATCGCTTACCCACACTCAAAAAGCAAGGCTGTCACTGAGCCGGCAATCGCTGTCGGTGTTAAGCGCGAAGGCATTGAGTATGGCGATGAAGACGGCATCAACCCAACCGTGTTTTTTATGATCGCATCACCAGACAACGGTGCTGACCATCATATTTATGTACTACAGGAACTATTTGGAAAATTCAGCGATGAATTTATCCAGAATATCCATAACGCAAAAGATGAACATCAAATCCTTAATATTTTAATTAATTCATAAGGCGTAGAAAATTATGAGCACCCTAGCAAACCAAGCTACAAATACCAGTAGCAATTCTAATAATAGAAATAGTAGTAGCGACTATAAAAAAATCCTAAGTACCATGAAAGGTCACCTGCTTTTCGGAACCTCACACATGCTACCTTTCATCGTAGCCGGTGGTGTTCTATTGGCTTTAGCGGTCATGGCATCAGGCAAAGGTGCTGTACCTGCAGATGGCCTGCTAGCAGACATCTCTAATATCGGTATCAAAGGCCTTGTTCTTTTCCCAATCATTCTTGGCGGCTTTATTGGTTACTCAATTGCAGACAAACCAGCACTTGCACCTGCGATGATCTCTTCTGGCATCATGGCTGACATGGGCGGCGGCTTCCTTGGTTGTATCGTGGCTGGCTTTATCGCCGGTGGCGTGGTGTTCCAGCTTAAGAAAATCCCACTTTCTACCAACATGACCGCGCTAGGTGCTTACTTCATCTATCCGCTTCTAGGCACGTTAATCTCTGCCGGCATCGTACTGTGGGGCATTGGTGAGCCAATCAAACTGTTCATGTCTTCAATGAACGAGTTCTTAGCTTCAATGGCTGGCGCGTCTAAGATGGTTCTGGGCACAATCCTTGGTGGTATGACGGCGTTTGATATGGGCGGCCCTATCAACAAAGTAGCGACCCTATTTGCTCAAACTCAAGTAGACACGCAACCTTGGCTAATGGGCGGCGTAGGCATCGCGATTTGTACACCACCTCTAGGCATGGCACTGGCGACTTTCCTATTCAAAAACAAGTTCTCTAAACAAGAGCAAGAAGCAGGCAAAGCAGCAGCAATTATGGGTTCTATCGGTATCTCGGAAGGTGCTATCCCATTCGCAGCAAACGACCCAATGCGTGTACTTCCTTCAATCGTTGCCGGTGGTATCGTGGGCTGTGTATTCGGCTTCATGACAGACGTTCTACTGCACGCACCGTGGGGCGGCCTAATCACTGCGCCAGTATCAAGCAACATTCCAATGTACGTCGTCGGTATTGCGCTAGGTTCACTGACAACAGCGGTTATCGTTGGTTTTTGGAAACCTGTAGCGGTTGAAACCGAAGAAGACATGGTTGAAGCGCCAGTACAAGCTCAAACAGCTCCTGTAGCAGGCGAAGGCGAGTACGACATCGTAGCCGTAACATGTTGCCCTTCTGGTGTTGCACACACCTTCATGGCAGCGAAAGCACTGGAAAAAGCAGGCTTAGCAGCAGGCCTTAAGATTAAGGTAGAAACTCAAGGTCAAAACGGTATTCAGAACCGCATCACCGACCTAGATGTAGCGAACGCGAAGCTAGTTATCTTGGCTCACGATATTCAAGTGAAAGACGCTCACCGCTTTGCTAACGCGAACGTGATTGAGTGTTCAACCAAGGAAGCGATGAAGAAAGCCGCGGACATGGTGGCTATTTAAAGCCTGAAACAAGTTAGAAGATAAAATTACTACCCCCTAGTAACTAAAATCCCCATTCGCCTTGTCAGCGAATGGGGATTTATATTTATATAATGTTCAAAGCTTTTTACTGCTTGATATAAAGATCCTTAGAATAGATGCGGCCTTCAACGTTATTCTTCGCAAAGCCACCGACACTTGGTCGCACTAGGCGAGCTTGCATGTAGTAGTAGATTGGCGCGATCGGCATGTCTTCAGCCAGTAACTGCTCCGCTTGGTCATAGAAACCTTGGCGTTCTTGCTCATTAGTTGCAGCCAATGCGCTATCCATTGCTGAGTCGTACTTTTCGTTGTTGTAACGAGCAAAGTTACCTGAAGATTCAGAACGCAGAAGGCTTAAGAAGGTCGACGCTTCATTGTAATCACCACACCAAGATGCTCGCATCACATCAAAATCACCTTGGCGACGTGATACTAAGTAAGACTTCCACTCTTGGTTTTCCAACTCAACTTGCGCGCCTAGATTACTTTTCAGCATGGATGCAATCGCCACCGCAATCGACTTATTCGATTCACTGGTGTTGTAAAGCAATTTAAAATCTAGCGGGTTAGAAGCATCGTATCCGGCTTCTTTCAGCAACTCTTTCGCCTTTTGGTCACGCTCCCTTTGAATCCATGTACTGTACTCAGGTTGAGTGGCATCAAAACCTGCCGTGTATTCATGAGCAAAGGTATAAGCCGGTAAGTTACCTACTTGAGTCACGCCATTAGTAATCACATTACGCATCATGGAATAAGACACCGCTTTACGCACTCGCGCATCATCAAACGGAGGGCGCGTGGTATTGAACGCGTAATAGTAAGTACACAATAAAGGTACCGCTGTATACGCGTCTTGATATTTCATTTTAAGCTGCTGCGCCATGTGTGTCGGCACATCAGACGTAATATCGACCTCGCCCACCGCATAGCGATTAATCGACGCATTCTGGTTCTCAAACGGAATGTAAGTCACTTGGGTTAAGTGCGTATCTGAACTGTCCCAATAGTTAGGGTTCTTCTCCAGTTCAATGCGTTCGTTCACCACCCACTCGCCTAAAACAAACGCACCATTGCCAACAAACTGCTTCGGATCGCTCCACGGCTTATCGCTGTTTTCTAGCGTTGCCTTGTGAACGGGCATCATTGAAGTATGGCCTGTCATCGCCACAAAGTATGGCACTTGGCTATCGAGTTCGAATTTCACCGTATGCTTATCAACAGCCGAGATACCGAGCTCTTCAACGGGCTTCTTACCTTCAGCTACATCAGCGATGTTGTTGATTTGAGTAAGCTTGAGATACCACACATTTGGCGAAGCGAGTTTCGGGTCAACCGCGCGTCTTATCGCATACACGAAATCATCGGCTGTCACCGGATCGCCATTCGACCATTGCGCATCTTTACGCAAGTGGAATACAAACGTCTGGTTGTCTTCGGTTTCCCAAGATTCCGCGACACCTGGAGTGATGTTGCCATCGCGATCTTGGATCACTAAACCTTCAAACAGGTCACGTAGAATGTGCATTTCAGGCAAGCCTTCTGCCTTTGCCGGATCGAGTGTCGCAGCTTCTGCATCATTGGCTCGCACCAAATGTTGGTCTTTTGCCAGTGAAACACCAGCAGGTAAGGTTTCAGCAACGGCAGTCACTGAGATAAAAGGGGTCAATAAAGATGAAATGAGTAAAGCCGTTGAATGTTTTTTAAAATCCATGTTTGTTTGCTCTCCTAGCCTATCTTTGAAGCAAGTAATAAAATTAACAATGCGACGGTTGACGAGTTTTGACGCTATGGTTTATTTAAAGGGGTTCATCTAATGGACTTAGTTAATGATTAATATAGCCAATAGTGAATACTTGATAGTACTTGATCAATCAGGAGATTAAGGTGAGTTTAATTCCAAGAACGGAAAGAGCTGCGTTTTCGATAAAGCCGCTGTCATATGGAAAATCGGTGTTGGGTGCACCTTTGCTCTATTTCCCCGCGCAAATCGAAAGCGAATCTCGCGGGCTGATCTTAGCGGGCACACACGGCGATGAAACCGCTTCTATCGCAGGTTTGTCTTGCGCGCTAAGAAGCTTACCTGCTGCCAACTTACGACACGATGTAATCCTGTCGATGAACCCAGACGGCAACCAGCTTGGCACTCGCGCTAACGCAAATCAAGTCGATCTCAACCGCGCCTTTCCGACTAAAAACTGGACAGAAAACGGCACCGTCTATCGCTGGAGTTCTCACACCCCAGTCAGAGATGTAAAAGTAAAAACGGGGCAAGCCGATCTGCTTGAACCGGAAGTGCAGTCGCTCATCAACCTCATTGAGCAACGCCAACCCAAGTTCGTCATCTCTTTCCACGAACCACTCGCCATGGTCGATGACCCAGCTCAATCCGAACTCGCCTCTTGGTTAGGCAAGCAGTTCAACCTACCACTCGTAGAAGACGTTGATTACGAAACCCCAGGCTCATTCGGCACTTGGTGCCAAGAAAGAAACCTACCGTGTATTACCGTAGAGCTGCCGCCCGTTTCTGCGGATTTGACTATAGAGCAGTATTTGGATGCATTTTTGGCGGTGTTGGGGTATGAGGGGGTTGTTTAAAGATTTGTTTAAAGATTGCTAACTCATTTTTGGACAAGAACGAACCAGTGACTTCGCTAAATTAGCAAATCATAAATCAGTATAGATAATGTAAAATGAGCTATGACGAACAGTCTACTTGCGTTAGCCCGAAAGATAAATTTTTTTGGGCGCATTAAGTGACGTTAAGTTAGACAAATAATCATCATAATTGAGAGCCAAGTAAGAGCATTGCACCAGCTTGCTGTTGCCCTGAAAATGATTGCATTTTAGTAACATAAATGATCTTGCATTGCTCATTATTACTAAAAGTTACACCTCGACGCTCTAACTCTGCAAACGCAACGTCTCTATTCGCGTCATAAGCAGCCTCTGAACATAGCTTGGCGGTAGTCATATTTTCAGCAGATTTTGGAGTGAGAACACAGCCAGCCAACAACAAAGGCAATAAAAAAAAGATAAATCGAAACAACATTAGATCTCCGTAATCCTAATTTTTTCCACACTAGTGAAGATGACTTCAATATCTTTGCAAGTCGCCCATCCTTTTCCTTCGGTACTTAATTTATTCAGAAACTGAATAGCCTCCATTGGTTTTTTCGATAATTTTCCATCGAAAGATTGCAGTTCTCCATCATCTACAATTAACCATCGGCTTTTTTCCTTTTTAAGATTAATAAATATTGTTCCGTCAGGAAATGGGGGAAATGTATCAGCAAAAGATGCCCCAACACATACTGGACTAAAAGCCTTTTTTTGAAAAAATGATTCACTCATATCTCTTCCCTGTTTAATAAACGAGTTATTGATAATCAAAGTACAACAAAAAGGGGAGAAGGCAAGCATAAAAAAAGCAGCTCTAGCTTCAACCTCATTGGAAAACCTACGCATAATTTCTAAAGCACATGGATTAGATTAATTAGGTTTATTCTAGATCATTCAAGGATGTCGATTTGGCGGAGCTGAGAAACTTTGGGGTACTTTCGTGTTTGAAAGTGCTGACTGTATCGGTTCTGGACAGAAACGCGTTAGAGCTTAAGAGCTAACGCGCTCGATATAGATTAGAATTAATATCTTGAAACCATAAACGCTTGTTAGTTGCGAAACTTTACATTTCGTAGCTCAGTACCGATTATCAGGACTAATTCATGTTGTCTGGTGTATGAAGATTAGTGCCACAAACTGTGCACTTATAGTCACCTGTAGCTTCGCCCTCCATCAATGCACTGGCAACTGATGCAAAAAAGCCTGAGAAAAAACCTGCTGATTTCGACGCACTGGATTTTTTTGGTTGCGAGAAGCTTTCATATTTGTGGAGGGTGATCTCTTTGCAATTGCAACAGAACGCTTTCGTTTGCTCAGAACCGTACATTTTAACCAACCCGATTATTCATCTGTAGTTTTCACAACCTCAAAGCAACCAACGCTTTATAGGCGGAATTTTTTCTTTTTTACATTCCGTCTATGTTGCTGCCATATATTATGAAGCTCAACTGGTATTACCCTGTTATGTGAATCGGCATATGGTAATGGGGGCAAACTACGGAAAATTCCGTATAAGAGACCAAAGTACTGATTGATTAACTTGGTCTATCGGTGGGCTTTGTTGCGTAATTAAATTTAAAGATAGAACTACCCCGTTTCGCGTATTTCTTAATCAATACGACAAGTTTCAGGCATACCTAACCC
>NZ_JBFSUD010000086.1:0-18009 GCF_041467175.1 Vibrio sp. 10N.247.310.24 | reverse complement strand
TTATCGCCCAAACTGGTTAAATTTTAACAGTGACAACTATCCTGCCAGAGGGGGCCCTGCGTGGCCTAAAAATTCAAGTTGCTCTTTTTCTTCAATGCCTTCAGCAAGTACATTGAGTGAGAGTTCGGTTGCTAGCTTACAAATCATGCTCAAGATAGCTTGGTCATCGGTGTTGTTAAGTAAGTCCTTTACAAACTCTCGATCTATTTTCAGTCGATCTATAGGGAGTAGCTTCAAATAGCTAAGAGATGAATAACCAGTACCGAAATCATCTAACGCTATTTCAATGTTTAACTTCTTTAAATCATTCAATACAGCCACGACCTTCGACACATCACCCAACATGGCACTTTCTGTTACTTCTAATTCCAATAAACTCGGAGAAAGGCCTGTCTTTTCTAAGGTTAGTTGTGTCAGATCTAAAATGTTCTGTTCGGAAAACTGAATACTCGAAATATTAACGGCAACCTTTACACCAGCAAGCGCTTTATGATTCTGCCACTGTTGGCAATCAGTGGTAGCTTGTTCGAAAACATGAGCACCCATTGGAATGATTAAATGGGATTGCTCTGCCAGTTCTATAAAAAGGTCAGGCCTTACGAGTTCTCCATTTGGCTTTTTCCAACGCATGAGCGCTTCGGCACCAATGATACGATTGGTCTTTAAGCAAAATTGAGGTTGGTAATAAGGAATAAATTCTCTGTTTTCAATCGCATTGTTTATCTCTTTGATTAACGTTATACGTCGCAACGCAGCATTTGACAGTTCAGGTTTATGCTTAACCGTAATGTCATCGCCTTTTTCCTTGGATACATATAGAGCGATGTTCGCTTGAATGAGCATTTCAGAACTGCTTTGTGCGCCATTTGAACTGCAGGTTGCACCAAGGTTAGCCACTAGTTTTATCTTGTTCTCATCAATGATAATTTCATTTGAAACCACATCAATCAACATAGCAAAAAAAGCATCCGAACCTTGATCGCCATTGTGTTCTTTCGCAGGCACTGCGATACAGAACTTATTTTCATCCAATCGAGCTAGGTTAAAATCAACCATGGTTGTGCATGCGGATAAGCGGTTGGCTAGATGAAGCAAGATTGTGTCCCCGGCTTTATAGCCGAGTGTATTGTTGATATCTCTAAAACGTTTAATATCAATGATTAACACGGTGATGCGTTCATTTTTTTCTCTGTGTTTATTGAGCAACTCATCAAGCGATCGCAAAAACCCAAGACGGTTCGGCAACTTAGTGAGCGAATCATAGTAAGCCAGTGTTTCGATTTCTTTTGTTAATGCTCTACGTTGCTGCTCTTTATCATAAAGGCTAGAAAAAGCACTTTGTAGTTCCGTTATCTCGTAATATTTTGCTGGTGGTAAAGATGCACTTTCTTCTTTACCTTGTGCCAATAAACTAAGAGAGCGAGTGATGTTTTTTAATGGAGTCGATACTCGACGAGCGATGGCAAAGTTAATAAACATCACCGTCATAAAGCTGATTATGCTAATAGACATCAAAGATTGATTGATCATCTTTCCATATTTTAGCCATTCATCTACAACTGTATTTACCTCGAGAATCCCTCGTACATCGTTGAGTTCCCAATCGTGTTTAGGAGAGTCGGGGTGGCTATTGTGGCAGTTTACACAAGTTTGGTCATAGAGGCGGTCTGCCCGAGCGACGCGTACTCGGGTTCTGTCTTGCTCTTGTACAAACTCGACGTAGAACTCATCTGGTTTCTCGTTAATCGCTACCCACGCCCGTTGTTGAAATTCGTCAAAAAGCCTACCTTGACGGTTTTTAAAAGGATAAGGGCTGGTAAACGAGGTGGTGATGGTGAGATCTTTATCAGATTTATCAAGCATTTCGATTAAAAAGGTAGCAGGAACCGGAATACTGTTCTCTAAGGATTGGTGCTGGGCTGTTGCCACGAGTTCTTTACTATCAACAACTTTCTGTACGACATTTGATGAGTAATAGTTACGAATACTATGAAATGTAGTCACATAGTTCTTTGCATTTTCAACCGACACTTTTTGAACGAAATCTTCAAGGATAACGGTCGATATTAAAGAGAATAGTAAAATACAAGCAAGTGCTATTCCTATGATTGGATAAATAATGGTCCAAGATAGTGAACGCTTCATTGTCTACCTTTATTGATATTTTTAATTGCCTGACACTACTGAAGTGGCTTTCCATGTGGCTTGTTGATGATTTGTTAGCATTATATATAATTTTAGAGTGGCTGAATGTAAGCTCGTGTAACTGGTCTTATGAGTTGGTTTGCACTCTGAGGCGAGTGTTTTTAGCAAGGAAGGGGGCGAGGATATAGATGAAATACATTCCATTACATAGTTACGACAGACAATTTAATTGTTAACCAATAGAATTTCTCCAATCAAAATTTTGGGGAATAATGGTATGAAGTACTATCGAAATACGTTGCTAGCGTTACCTTTGGCTCTCTTGGCTGGCTGTAATTCAAGTTCAAACACGGGACAATCAACCACCATTTCGCAAAAGGAACCGAAGGCTGACTACGTATTTTCTTCAGCTAAACTTGGTGAGTTGTATCAAGAGAGGCAAGAGCTCCAAGAAGAGGCTATGAAGCTCTCTTACGATGGTATTTTGTATGAAAAAATTCAGTTTGCTGAAGACATTAGTGATAAGCAAAAAGTGATTAGGCTTTTGGATGGCTTAGGTCAAAGTGTTGATCTGTACTTTCCTGAAGCTGGGTTTGATAGTTGTGGTATTTATACAGAGAGCAAGGGCTTGGATCTATTTGATTGTGATGCAGCACAACGCTTTACTTCTAGTGATACTACGTCAATAAAAGCAATGACGAAGGATAAAAAAGTCTCCGTTAATCTTGAATACCAAAACGAGTTGTCGCAATACGTGACGAGCCTAGGTTCGACGATTCTGAGTAAATCCAAAAATGGTAATAAAGTCACCATTACCACATCGTTTGCCTTCAACGCTTTTTACCGCGATGTGCTCAACGAGACTGGCGCTGTTGAACGGATTACTTCCACTCTAGGCGCATCAACCTATTCTCAGCTTTTTGATATCGTGAAGTTATACCGAGGCAGTGAGATGACGTTGAAGTTCACCAACCATATTGGCGGTAGTGCTGATGACGAAATCAACATGTACACCGGGCGTATGATCAATAACAACAAGATGACGACGGTTGTGACTCCAACGGGTTCGGTTTTTTCGGGTGGTACGGATCTATTTGCTGCTGGCAACCCACGCATATTGCAACGCGCTGATACTACCAAGGTCATTGAACTGAATAAACAGGTGGGTGTGCATAGTTGGGCTGAAGGGAATAAAACGGCCAAAGAATTCCCATACACCAATGAGAGTCATCGTCAGCAAGCGACCTATTTTAAAAAGGTGATGGGAGAAAAAGGGATAGACTTCTATATCTTCACTTTAGATTCTGCCCCGGCTTCCGGTGAACACTGGATGACCAAAGCAGACTCTGATAAGTACGGTTTTATTACTCGTATTGAGTAGTCAAAGAAAGTAACAATAACGACTCCGCAAAGGTTGGTGATGGCTCTGTCATTATCGGCCTTTTTTTGTTCATGTCTTGATTCGTTACTTTGTTGAGTGCAGATTTCCTAGTCTTAAATTTCAGTATTAAGACTCATTGATACTACCTTTCAACTTCCCCCAAAAAAGTGTCTACACGTATTCCTACTGATTTATTATTTGCTCTTCCTAAGCAAAACTTTTGACCCGTAACCATCACACCTCAAATCTTTAATGGTTTTATTTAGTGGTCTAAATGATGTTTAACGTATTGTTTTAAAATGGCTTGTTTTATTTTGAATGACGTGTTATTACAAGTTTGTTTTAAATAATCATTTGAACCCTAACTAAATTTCTGTCATTTTATATTTAACTGAACGTTCAATATAAAATAAAAGGACTAAGAAATGCCGAAGGTTGGGATGCCTGATATACGTAAACCACAGCTTGTTCAAGCCACCATGACGGTGATTGATCGAGTGGGTTTGCATGCCGCGAGTATTGCGTTGATCAGCAAAGAAGCGGGAGTCTCCACTGGCATTATTAATCACTATTTTGGTGGAAAGCATGGGCTGCTCGAAGAGACCATGCGAGAAATACTGCGCCAACTTTCGAATACCGTAACAACAGAATTAAAAGCGCTCCCTGCTGATGCTCACCAGCAAAGGATCAACGCTATCATCAACGGTAATTTCGAAGGCTATCAAGCGGAAAATAAAGTGTCGAAAACATGGCTCGCATTCTGGTCTTATTCGATGCATGACGCTCAACTCAAGCGCCTTCAGCGCGTGAATGAAAAGCGTTTGATTTCTCACTTACTTATTGAATTAAAATCGATTTTTCAACCTGATCAAGCGGAATTGATCGCACACGGCATCGCATCATTAATTGATGGCATCTGGCTGAGAGGGACGCTCAATCCTGAAGGCATTAACGCCGACAAAGCTCGTGCAATCATCAATGACTACTTAGACAAGCAGCTTACGTTTTACTCGTGTCAGCGCGATCAATGAGTCATCAAAAATTCTAGTGAGTGAGCTCAAAAAGCTCGCTCTCAACAACGATATGCATTCACAAATACATAGACCGATAGAGTCTAACAACAATAATTAAGTCAGAAGATCAAATGGAAATGAACTCGTTATACATCGATGGTAAAGCGGTTGACGCTACCTCAGGCGAAACTTTCGTCAGCATTAACCCTGCAAACGGCGAACCTATCGCAACGCTTGGCCAAGCTTCTTCAGCTGACGTTGAAAATGCGATTGAATCGGCGAAGCGCGGATTTGCGGTATGGTCAGCAATGACAGCCGTAGAACGCAGCCGCATTCTTTTAAAGGCGGTGGAGATACTTAGAGCTCGAAATAATGACCTTGCGAACCTTGAGGTTGTCGATACGGGCAAGCCGTTACAAGAAGCGATCGAAGTCGATGTGGCTTCGGGTGCTGACGTTATTGAGTATTTCGCAGGGCTAGCGCCTACGCTGCAAGGCGATCAACAACCTCTTAGTGAATCTCAATTTTTCTACACACGCCGTGAACCGCTAGGCATCTGTGCTGGCATTGGCGCGTGGAACTACCCTATCCAAATCGCAATGTGGAAATCGGCTCCAGCACTCGCTGCGGGTAACGCAATGATTTTCAAGCCTTCAGAAGAAACGCCGCTAACGGCACTTAAACTTGCTGAAATTTTCACAGAAGCTGGCCTACCTGATGGGGTGTTTAATGTAGTTCAGGGCGATTACCGTGTCGGCCAAATGCTAACGGCGCACCCAGACATCGCTAAAGTGTCGTTCACAGGCGAAACGGGTACGGGCAAAGCGGTAATGTCAGACAGTGCTAAAACACTCAAGTCTGTAACGATGGAGCTCGGCGGTAAATCACCAATGATCATCTTTGATGATGCAAAATTGGACGATGCGGTGTCGGCTTCTATGGTCGCTAATTTCTACACCCAAGGTGAAGTGTGTACTAACGGTACTCGTGTTTATGTACACGAAAATATCTACGACGCATTTATCGACCAACTTAAAACACGCACTGAGAAGCTGATCATTGGTAACCCGATGGATATGGAGACTCAGATCGGCGCGTTGATTTCTAAAGAACACCTTTCAAAAGTCCTTGAAGCAATTGAACTGGCTAAACAGTCTGGCGCTACATTGCTGACTGGCGGTTATCAAGTGACGGATAACGGCTTAGCAAACGGCAACTTTGTTATTCCTACGGTATTCACCGATTGCCATGATGACATGCCTCACGTTCAGCAAGAGATCTTCGGCCCTGTAATGTCAGTGTTGAAGTTTACGGACGAAGACGATGTGATTCGTCGTGCTAACGATACTAAGTACGGCCTTGCTGCTGGCGTATTCACGCAAAACCTTTCTCGCGCTCACCGTGTTATTCATCAAATGCAGGCGGGTATTTGTTGGGTTAATACATGGGGTGACTCACCTGCAGAAATGCCTGTTGGTGGCTACAAACTTTCAGGGGTTGGCCGTGAAAACGGGCCAGAGACTCTACTCCACTATACGCAGACTAAGAGCATTCTTATTGAACTTGGCGAGTACGCCAGCCCTTATGCCTAACGCGTAACACTCAATTTTATGGGTTAGCTTAACAGAGCGAGCCCTACTGACTCATCTCAGGGAAACCAAAACATGGAACAACGCTACGATTATATTATCGTCGGCGCGGGTTCGGCCGGCTGTGTGTTAGCGGATAGGCTAACGGAAAGCGGTGAACATAGCGTTTTATTATTGGAAGCGGGTGGTACGGATAAGAGTATTTTTATCCAAATGCCGACTGCGCTTTCTTACCCGATGAATACTGAAAAGTACGCTTGGCAATTTGAGACCCAACAAGAACCGGGCCTTGATGGACGTGAACTGCATTGTCCACGTGGCAAGGTGTTAGGTGGCAGCTCATCGATCAACGGCATGGTTTACGTTCGTGGCCACGCTTGTGACTTTGACCAATGGGAAGAAGAGGGCGCAGCCGGTTGGAATTACCAAGCTTGCTTGCCTTATTTCCGCCGTGCTGAATCATGGAATAAAGGTGGTGACGAATATCGTGGCGACAATGGCCCTGTCGGCACTTGTAACGGTAACGATATGGAGCTCAACCCGCTTTACCAAGCATTCATTGATGCAGGTAAAGACGCAGGTTACCCAGAAACACAAGATTACAACGGCTACCAGCAAGAAGGCTTCGGCACCATGCATATGACGGTAGACAAGGGTGTTAGAGCCTCAACCTCTAACGCTTATCTACGTCGTGCATTGAAGCGTTCAAACCTTACCTTGAAAAAAGGCATCGTGGCACGTCGTTTCTTACTTGAAGCATTCGTCGCAAAAGACCAGTCATCAGAAGGTCAATCAGGCCTGAAAGCGGTTGGTGTTGAGTTTGAAAAGTCAGGCAATACCCAAGTGGCCGTGGCGAACAAGGAAGTGATCTCTTCTGCGGGTTCTATTGGCTCGGTTCAACTGCTGCAACTTTCTGGTATCGGCCCGAAAGCGGTACTTGAGAAGGCGGGTGTTGAGCTTAAACACGAACTCAGTGGCGTCGGTGAAAACCTACAAGACCACTTGGAAGTGTACTTCCAATATCACTGTAACGAACCTATCACGCTCAACAGCAAGTTGGGCTTAGTCAGCAAAGGCATGATTGGCGCGGAATGGATTCTGACTCGCAAAGGTTTGGGTGCTACTAACCACTTTGAATCGTGTGCGTTTATTCGCTCTCGTAAAGGATTGAAGTGGCCAAACATTCAATACCACTTCCTGCCAGCAGCGATGCGTTACGACGGGCAAGCGGCCTTTGATGGTCACGGTTTCCAAGTTCATGTTGGGCCTAATAAGCCAGAAAGTCGTGGTACGGTAGCGATCACTTCTGCTGACCCACATGCCAAGCCAGAGATCATTTTCAACTACATCTCGACCGAACAAGATCGCCAAGATTGGCGCGATTGTATTCGTCTGACGCGTGAGATTTTGTCGCAACCTGCGATGGATGTTTACCGTGGTGAAGAGATTCAGCCGGGTCTAAGCATTACCTCCGATGAAGCAATTGACGAATGGGTTAAGCAGAACGTTGAAAGTGCATATCACCCTTCTTGTGGCTGCAAAATGGGTTCAGATAACGACCCAATGGCGGTACTTGATGAAGAGTGTCGTGTTCGTGGTATTGATAATCTGCGCGTGGTCGACTCGTCTGTTTTCCCTGTTATTCCAAACGGTAACTTGAACGCACCGACCATTATGGTTGCTGAGCGTGCCTCGGACCTGATTTTGGGCAAGCCCGTTCTAAAAGAGCAAAACGTTCCTGTATGGATAGCACCGGAGTGGGAAGAAACACAAAGAATCAATAAGCCAGTACGAGAAGCGTAAGCGTCTGTTATTGGTTAAAAATAGCAAAGAATAAAAACAACAAGTAACAAGCAAAAAATAACATAACTAATTAGTCAAAAGTCAGAAGAATTGCTCTCTATCGGTGTTGATATCGAGCAGCAAAAGGAAAGATAAAAAGGAACCATTATGACGACTCTAAATATTCAGAACGTGACGACAAAAACGTTAACAGCACTAGCCATCAGCTCATTTGCATTTGGTGCTAACGCTTCTGTTGAACCACAACAATGTGAAAACGTACGCTTCGCTGATGTTGGTTGGACAGACATTACCGCGACAACGGCTGTTACTTCTGAGCTACTGAAAGGCCTAGGCTACAAAACCAAAACTGACCTACTTTCAGTACCGGTTACTTACTCTTCAATGGCGAACGGCGATATTGACGTATTCCTAGGTAACTGGATGCCAACAATGGAAGGCGACATCGCTAAGTACCGCGAAGCAGGAACGGTTGACACTGTGCGTGCCAACCTTGAAGGTGCAAAATACACGCTTGCTGTTCCTAAATACGTCTATGACGCAGGCGTAAAAACCTTCGCTGACCTTGCAAAAAATGCCGACAAATTTAAAGACCGCATCTACGGTATTGAGCCGGGCAACGATGGCAACCGTCTAATCCAGTCAATGATCGACTCAGACGCTTTTGGCTTGAAAGATTTCAGCTTAGTTGAATCAAGTGAAGCGGGCATGGTATCGCAAGTATCTCGCGCTGCTCGTCGTAGCCAGTGGATTGTTTACCTTGGTTGGGCTCCGCACCCAATGAACAGCAATGTTGAGATGGAATACCTATCAGGTGGTGACGACTTCTTCGGCCCGAACTACGGCGGCGCAAATGTTTACACCAATGTTCGTTCAAACTACGTGTCTGAGTGTGCAAACGTCGGTCAACTTTTGCAAAACCTAGAGTTTACTCTAGAGATGGAAAACCAGTTGATGGAAGAGATTCTTAACCAAAAAGTGAAGCCAGAGAAAGCGGCTCAACAATGGTTGAACAATAACCCTCAACAAGTTGAAGCTTGGTTAGACAACGTAAAAACGCATAAAGGTGAATCAGCGACTCAAGCGGTTACTGAATACCTAAAACAAGTTAAAGCTTAGTTTACCTACCTATCGATCTATTTATCAAAGCTCTATAAATAAAAAAGGTGGGCTGACCAATTGTTCGATTGGTTTGAAGTAGCCCACCCATAATAAAAGGCAATATTGTGAATTTTATTACGGAAAACAAAATCCCTGTTGGTCAATGGATGGAAGCGGGTGTTGATTGGCTAACAATCAATGCAGCAGGATTCTTTGACGCTATTTCGATTTTTCTAGAAACCGTCATTATGTTTTTAGTCGATGTATTTAAGTGGATGCCACCGGCTTTACCAATCGTGATGACCGCGGCGATTGCATGGTATTTACACCGTAAACCCTCGCTTGTGATTTTCGTGGTTGCAGCTTTGCTGACTATTTTAAACCTTGGCTACTGGCAAGAAATGCTGGAAACCTTTGTCCTCGTGTTTGCAGCGACAACGATTTCCGTATTAATTGGCGTTCCAGTTGGCATTATGGCCGCGCATCGCCCTTGGTTGTATACGGTGCTTAGACCCATTCTTGATTTAATGCAGACGGTTCCAACGTTTGTGTATCTGATTCCGACTTTGGTTTTATTCGGCTTGGGCATCGTTCCTGGCTTAATCTCGACCATTATATTCGCCATTGCCGCGCCAATTCGTTTGACCTATTTAGGCGTCACCAAAGTGCCTGAAGAGTTGATTGAAGCGGGTAAAGCGTTTGGTGCGAGCCGCATGAAATTGCTGATGAAGGTCGAATTACCGGCGGCTTTACCAAGCATTATGGCGGGTGTCACCCAATGTATTATGTTGTCGCTTTCGATGGTGGTTATCGCTGCTCTTGTCGGTGCTGACGGACTTGGTAAACCTGTTGTTCGCGCGTTGAACACAGTGAACATCTCACAAGGTTTTGAAGCCGGGCTGGCGATTGTATTAGTCGCTATCATTCTTGATCGCTTGTGCAAAACACCAAACCAGAAGGAAGCTTAATCATGTCTAACTCTCAGGAAAAAAAGACAATGGACGCGATTACCATTAAGAACCTCGATGTTGTGTTTGGTGATAAGCCGAAGCAAGCGCTTGAGCTGCTTGATCAAGGTAAAACTCGCCAAGAGATCATTGATGAGACTGGCCAAGTGGTTGGTGTAGACAATGTGTCGCTGACCGTTGAAGAAGGCGAGATTTGTGTGCTGATGGGTTTGTCTGGTTCTGGTAAATCTTCTTTGCTTCGTGCAGTAAACGGTTTGAATGAGATCAGCCGTGGTTCATTGGCAATCAAAGATGGCGATAAGCTGGTTGATTTAGGTGAACAGTGTGACGAAGCGACCTTACGTCACCTTCGCACTCACCGCGTTTCAATGGTGTTCCAAAAATTTGCCCTAATGCCTTGGTTAAACGTGTTAGATAACGTCGCGTTTGGCCTTGAAATGCAAGGTGTCGCAAAAGATGTTCGTCGTGCTAAAGCGCGTGAACAGCTTGAAATGGTGGGTTTGGCAGAGTGGGAAACCAAGTATCCGCATGAACTATCGGGCGGTATGCAGCAACGTGTTGGTTTGGCACGTGCATTTGCGATGGATACTGACATTCTTCTTATGGATGAACCGTTTTCAGCGCTGGATCCGCTGATTCGTGCGCAGTTGCAAGATGAGCTAATTCTATTGCAAAACAAGCTTAACAAAACGATTCTGTTCGTGAGTCATGATTTAGACGAAGCGCTGAAGATTGGTAATAACATTGCGATCATGGAGTCAGGTAAATTGATTCAACATGGTAAGCCTGAAGAGATCGTACTCACGCCAAAAACGGAATATGTGAAAGATTTTGTCGCACACACTAACCCGTTGAACGTATTGAAAGGTCGTTCGTTGATGCAGCCACTGGATTCTTTGAAACAAGAAGATGAAAGTTGGAAGATCTGTGACTCTAAAGACTTATGGATTGAGCAGAGTGAAGGTACTTTGTCTGTAAAAGGTGAATCGACTTTAGCGCTTGTTAAGTGGAACGAATCCGATGATTTAACGGCAATCAGCGCGTCGAGTGTGGTAGTGGCAAGTCCAGAGATTGGCATGCGCGATGCGATTAAACTGAAACAGCTAAGTAATCATCCGATTTTGCTGGTGGAAGACAATAAACTGGTCGGTATTTTGGATAACAGTGAATTTTATAATGCGCTTACTGGGAACTTTCAGATGAATACCGCTGCGTAAAATTTCGTTTTTCAGCTTAGCTATTGAGGCTGGTTTTTTATTGGGTGGAGAGGGTTAAATCTCTCTACCTCTATGATTATTAAAATATATTATTCTTTGAGTTTGTATTCTCTGACTCATTATTTTTGCCTTCATTGAAGCTTTGATTCCCCCTTCATTAAGCAAAAGTGCCGTACCACGCAAGTTTAGTGGTATAGAAAAGATTGAGAATAGTATTAACATCAGTACAATGCGGAAAAATCAATGAAGTAAATTATCAATTTACAGTGTAATTCGAGCGATCCTAAGCTGTTCAGTTTGGAAAATCTCATCGCCACGACACTGTAAAGTCACTCACAGTATATTAGTACAAAGGTCTGCATCTTGGATAAACATGACGAAATCTTGGTCGCTATTCGCCAAATTATTCGCGCTATCGATTTACACTCGAAAAAGCTGAGTAAAGAGTATGGTTTGACGGGCCCTCAATTGATTTTAATGCGCGCAATCCAAGAGATGGGTAATGTGACGATCAAAGAATTGTCTAATCAAACTAATGTGAGTCAAGCGACGACAACGACGATCATCGATCGTCTAGAACTTAATGGTTATGTGCAGCGTATCCGTAGTGTTGCTGATCGACGTAAAGTTCATGCTAATTTGACGGAAAAAGGCCAAGAGCTACTTAACAATGCGCCACCACCGCTACAAGATAACTTCGTTAAAAAATTCCAAAACCTAGAAGCGTGGGAGCAAAGCCTACTGCTTTCTTCGATGCAACGTGTGTCTGCAATGATGAACGCCGAAGACATCGACGCAGCTCCAGTTCTACAGCTTGAAGGCATTGCAAACGTCGTCAAGAGCTAACGTAGTTTTAAATTGTCTAGCTAAGAAAAAGTTTAAAGAGTTATAAAATGGTCGCATCAAGCGGCCATTTTTTGATCTTGGCCTCCCAATTTTTCTGACTTTACTAATAAAAATCATCTTTTAGTTGTAGCCTATCGATATAAGCTAAGGTTTTCGAAAGACTAAGTATCAAGCGAAGGTATCTATATAGGCTATTGTATCAAGTTTGTGCTGACATATGATGATCTTCTCGTTGTGTCTAATCTCCCCACTTCTAAACGACAAAACTTTTTTCAAGATAAGCGCATGCCATAAAACGAAAACAACAACCTTAAATGGCTCGTTTGGTGCCTTAAAATGGCCAAATTAGGGTGTTTTAAGTTGCTGTTTTTGTTGGTTTTTAATTTGATGTTTTCTTAAGATCACAATGGTAGTCTTAGCTTGATTTCTTTAGGGGGCTAAATGGACACCAATAACAGTACTTATCATCAGCACAGTTTTGCTCAGCAAGATCTATCAGAGCTTACATTTACGGCCTGTACGTTTATCCGTTGTGATTTCAGACGTTCGAACTTACGTGATGCAACGTTTATTAACTGTAAGTTTATTGAACAAGGCGATATTGAGGGATGCCACTTTGATATTGCCGATTTACGAGACGCAAGTTTCCAGAATTGCCAGTTGGCGATGGCGAACTTTAGTAATGCGAATTGCTATGGGATTGAGCTGCGTGAATGCGATTTGAAAGGAGCGAATTTTACTCGTGCTAACTTTGCCAATCAAGTAAGCAATAGGATGTACTTTTGCTCTGCGTATATTACGGGCTGTAACCTGTCATACGCCAACTTGGAGCAGGCCTGCTTGGAAAAGTGTGAGTTGTTTGAAAACCGCTGGATAGGGACTTACCTTGGCGGTGCGTCACTGAAAGAGTCTGATCTCAGCCGAGGCGTGTTCTCCGAAGATGTATGGGGGCAATTCAGTATGCAAGGGGCTAACTTGTGTCATGCGGAATTAGAAGGGTTAGACCCTCGCAAAGTGGATACGACAGGGATTAAGATTGTCGCTTGGCAACAAGAGCAGTTGCTTGAAACCATGGGTATTGTTGTGATGCCTGATTGATTTTCCAATTTTGCATATCACGCTGTAAAACTCGGTTGTCGTATCACTCTGTCGTAATTAACCACAGCAGTTAGAAGAAAAGCCCAAAGCTAACAACTTTGGGCTTTTCCGTATTTGGAGTCCGTAACCTGCAATTTATCAAAGCGACTCCTCAAACTGAGAGCGAAGTAATCTTGTGAGTCTTTCGGTTTGATATACTCAGTGTTCATTCGATTAAGATGATGGAGATGATATGTCGAAAACCGCGAAGATCATTAATGAAGATAAATTGCTCAAGAAAGCTCTGGAAGTCGGTTCTAAAATGGCAAAGTTACAAGGCTTTGATTTGCCACACTCATCTCAACCTATAAAAGTTAAGGCTGTGTACTTGTTTCTTGTTGGAGTTAATCAGATCACGCCTTTACCTGAAAGTAAGCTTGATGGCGCGAATATTAAGAAGCGTTTAGCACTATGGATCCACAAGGCTCTGCCTGATAATGATCCCCTGAAGTAATTCGCGATTAACTCAGTGATTCGAATTTGTTTCTTTTGATTGATTGCCAATTTATGTTTACTTGAAAAACCTAGCTATCTCACGCTAGGTTTTTTTGTTTTAGGTATCTGCGTTTCAATATTAGAGCCTAAGCCATCTCTTTTTAGAGCGTCACTGTTTACCTTATTCAGTATTGGAGTCGTCGATATTTTTGCTGATTCCTATCCTTCCTACTCAGGCACTTGAACGCTGTATTTTATGAATTGCACTAACGATTTCCTTTCGTCTATTCCCTTCAAGACTCTCAAATTTATACCGACCCAATAAATACATTAGAACTCAAAGTATTATTTAATACATATAATACTTACGCAAGTGTGATCTGTGTTGCTAAAATTTGATTTTTAGCGCTAGTGTGTTGATCTTTGTGTATGGGAAATGCTCATAATTAAAAGGAATTTAATTAGAGTTCAAAGGAAATGTCTCGGTATGATTACGTCAGCGCCTTGGATATTGTATCCAGAGGTTGTAGAAAAGATGATTGAAAAATGGAATTTTCGTGAGCCAGAAGTTTCGGATGGCAACAACATTTATCAATTAATTTCAGAGTGCCCCCCATTAGATACTAACTCTTCATATTGCAATTTCTTGCAGTCTACTCACTTTAGTAAAACTTGTATTTTAGTGGAGCATGAAGGTGACCTTGCTGGCTTTATTTCTAGTTACCAAAAACCCAGTGAGCCCAATGTTCTCTTTATTTGGCAAGTGGCGGTGGCGCCTAAGTTTAGAGGCAATGCTTTAGCCTACAAGATGCTGAACACCTTACTTAAACGAGAGGGCCTAAAGAGCATTGAAGCGATAGAAACGACTATCACTAAATCAAACCAAGCGTCTTGGGCATTGTTCAAAAAGCTGGACGAAAAAAACGGTAACACCGGGAAAGTGACTACTTTCTTAGATGAAAATCTTCACTTTAACGGGCAGCACGATACCGAATACCTCTATCGAATCCTCCTTAAATAATCAAACACTTATAGGAATTAAATAACGGCATTATCATGGATATTTTTAAAAAGCAGGAATCTAACGTACGTTCATACTCGAATAGTTTTCCAGTTACTTTTAGTAAATCAAAAGGTTGCTGGCTTGAAACAAAACAAGGTGATCGTTACATCGATTTTCTTGCTGGAGCAGGATCTCTCAATTACGGTCACAACAATCCAATACTTAAGCAAGCCTTGCTTGATTACATTGAAATGGACGGGATTACGCACGGCTTAGATATGCATTCAGAAGCCAAAGCTGAATTCTTAGAAGCACTTACTCGCTTAATTCTAGAACCAAGAGATCTCAATTATAAAGTTCAATTTACTGGCCCAACAGGAACCAATGCCGTTGAAGCCGCGATTAAATTGGCTAAAAAAGTGAAAGGCCGAAGTAGCATTGTAGCGTTTACCAATGGTTTTCATGGTTGTACTGCAGGTGCACTGGCTGCTACGGGTAACCAACATCATAGACAAGGCGCGGGCTCAAACCTTAACAACGTTACGCGTTTGCCATTTGAGGGTTACGCTGGCATTGATGGATTAAAATTGTTCGAAACGATGTTAGCTGATAATTCTGCCGGTATGGATAAGCCAGCAGCCGTCTTATTGGAAACGGTTCAAGGTGAAGGTGGATTGAATGTCGCTTCAAATGAGTGGTTACAGCGTTTGAGTAAAATTTGTAAAGCTCACGATATCTTAGTCATTGTCGATGATATCCAAGCGGGTTGTGGTCGAACGGGTACGTTCTTTAGCTTTGAACCTTCAGGTATCAAGCCAGATATAGTCACTCTGTCTAAGTCGATAAGTGGTTATGGCTTACCGATGGCCGTCGTTTTATTAAAGCCTGAATTAGACAAATGGCAGCCGGGAGAACACAACGGCACCTTCCGTGGTAATAACCATGCGTTCGTTACCGCTACGAAAGCGTTAGAAATGTATTGGTCAAATGATGATTTTGAAAATCATATTCAACGTAGCTCAAGCATGGTTGATGATGTCATTCAACGCAATATCAAGCGTTTCCCAGAGCTGTTCGTTCAACGCAAGGGACGTGGAATGATGATTGGCATTGAATGTAAAGATGGAAACACGGCTGACGAAATTGCCAAAACGTGTTTTGAAAACGGTATGGTCATTGAAACAGCTGGCCCTAACGATGAAATAGTGAAGTTCTTTTGCCCACTGACGATATCTGAATCGGAACTGATGCAAGGTTTAACCATCTTCGAAGATTCAGTAGAAATTGTAGCAACTAAGTATTTCAAGAAAGTATCGTAATAGGGACAGTAAAATGATTGTTAGAACACTTGATGAATGTCGCAATAGCGAAAGACGTATTGTTTCGGATAATTGGGAAAGTACTCGCATGTTGTTGAAAGATGACAACATGGGTTTTTCATTTCATATCACGACAATTTATGAAGCGACGGAAACACATATTCATTACCAAAACCATTTAGAATCAGTATATTGCATGAGTGGTGAAGGCGAAATTGAAGTGGTTGGTGGTGAGACTTATCCCATCAAACCTGGGACACTTTATATCCTTGATAAGCACGATGAACACTATTTACGTGCGTATAAAAACAAAGAAATGGTTATGGCGTGTGTATTCAATCCGCCAATTACTGGCGCTGAAGTTCACGATGAAAACGGCGTTTATCCTCTGGTTGATTAACCGACTTTTTCTGGGGTGAAATCTCACCCCAATTTCCATTTATCTAGTCTTTATTGCTTCTCTATAACTAAGGTCTTTTATGACATTTACCGTAGAAAAAATCGGCGGTACATCCATGACAGCATTTGATGCTGTGCTCGACAATATTATTCTCCGCCCGAAAAATCCGTACAATCGAATTTTTGTTGTGTCAGCTTATAGCGGGATGACAGATGCACTTTTGGAGTGCAAAAAAACAGGCAAGCCAGGTGTTTATCAATTGATCGCAATGCGTGATGATTCTTGGGAAGAAGCGTTATCTTACATTGAAAGCCGTATGTTGTTGATCAACGAGCATATTTTTGCAGATCCTATGAATCGTGCGCGTGCTGATAAGTTCATCCGGTCGCGTATTTCAGAAGCGAAGAACTGTATTACAAATATCCTTGAAACGTGTCAATACGGTCAGTTTTCATTGAGGCATTACTTGCCTCAGATCCGCGAGTTTCTCTCTTCAATTGGCGAGTCACATAGTGCGTACAATACGGCTCTTAAATTGAAAAATATTGGTATTAATTCAACCTTTGTTGACCTTTCTGGTTGGGATAACAAGACTCCTCAGAGTTTGGACGATACCATCAGAGACGCTTTTTCAGACATAAATGTGGCTGAAGAGCTACCTATAGTGACGGGTTATGCCTATTGCAAAGAAGGTTTGATGCATACTTATGACCGTGGTTACAGTGAGATGACGTTTAGCCGTGTCGCGACTATGACTAAGGCATCACTGGCTATTATTCATAAGGAGTATCACTTTAGTTCGGCCGATCCAAAAGTGGTTGGGGTTAGCTCAGTTAAACCAATTGGAGCGACTAATTATGATGTTGCCGATCAGTTAGCAAACCTTGGTATGGAAGCTATTCATTCTAATGCCGCAGCAGGGTTGCGCGAGAGTGGAATCGAACTACAAATAAAGAACACTTTTGAGCCAGAGCATGAAGGTACACTGATTTCTTCAGATTACCGCCCAGACACCAATCAGATAGAGATTATTGCCGGAAAACAGAAAGTATATGCGTTGCATGTATTTGATCAGGGGATGGTCGGTAAGGCTGATAACGTCAGTTATGAACTAATGGAAATTATCGCGGATGCAAGAGTTAATCTTATCGGAAAAGAGATGAATGCTAACTCTATTACGTATTATCTAGGCGGCAGTTCAGAAAGTTTAAATAAGGTGTTTTATAAGGCAGAGAAGCGATATCCGAAAGCATCTATTTCGGGACGTATGGTCGCTATCATTTCGGCGATCGGCTCTCAAATTGACACCAATAAAACGCTAGCGAATGGTGTATTGGCTTTGATGAGCAATAGTGTTACGCCCATTGCGTTACATTCTTCGATGAGAAACGTGAATGTACAATTTGTAGTGAGCGACGATAAGTATCAAGAGGCCATTTGTGCATTACATGAAGAGTTTTTTGAACAAAAGCAAAAGGTCACATCATCAGTGAATGCTGCTTAAATCTAGAGCGGTGAGCTTATCCCATCGACTAACTGAACGTTTGATCTGTAGGGTGAGGCTGCAACAAATTTTGTGTAAAGGCCATTTTTTATGATTAATGCCGATCGTTTAAGAAGACTTGAACGATCTTGCAGTTAGCAGATAATCC